>CAZLSK010000005.1:0-23531 GCA_964562075.1 uncultured Candidatus Nitrosotenuis sp. | reverse complement strand
TGGTATTATACAATAACCAGCATTCTAAGTAATTCAAAACACATTATGATCGCAATGTGTGCACCAACGTGCTCCATCCGGTATGCGGAGGGTCACTCTAAGGGGATGGACAGAAACATCGGAATTTGTGGTGCGGTAATCGCAGACAATCTTGTTTGCGAGATGTGGCCTGGGTTTAGTCATACTCGAGGTGGAGGTGAAGCGCAGACTGGTATTTTTGAGCCAGCCATGACGGAACCTGATTCTTTGAAATTCAGAGAATCAGTAATCCGGATAGTCGATGCAACAAAGTTGTTTTATGGTGAGGAGCCGTAAAATTGACAGAACCTGTAAAAATTGGGAGGTTAAGCGACCGCCTCTAGCGGCTTTTCCTCCTTCTTTGCTTCTTTTCGCATCTTTGCAATCATTGCAGCAAGCTGCATGGCATGAATCTCGTCCAGAGTCTCACACATACAACTACTAGTACTCGATGATACTTAAGCATATGTGGCTAGATCGGATTTATCGAAATTCCATCACAACTAATTGTTGGCGATGTGACAGGCATAGCCGCCCATGACAAAACGGTTCGTTGGTTGTCTGCAATTGCTGCGATGTTCTGCAATAATGTAGTAAGGTTGTGGATGATTCTTACAGGTTTTGCAGGAGCAACAAGCTGTCCATTTTTAATAATCCAGATTCCACTTCTTGCCGTGCATGAAAAATCTCCCTTTATGGGATTTACGGCATAGGTGTACCAGAGGCGGCTGATCAAAATTCCCTTTTTGGTGTCCCTGATAATATCATTACGACTTGTAGTTCCAGCTTTGATAGTGAGGTTGTGTGGTGAAGCTACTGGCACAGGTGTGCTGCTGCGACCAAGTGGAGAGCCCGGCCTACATGCGTTTCCAGAGGAAGCGGTTCCTGTTTTGAAGGCATTGTAAGAATCAGAGTATGTGTTTTCAAAAACTCCGTCCCTGATGTATTGGATTATCCTAGTTGGTGTCCCCTCGTCGTCAAAGGATTTGCTTCCAAGTCCATTTGTTATGTGCGGCTCGTCAAGCAAGTTAAAACCGTCAGTAGCTATTTTTGTTCCAATTTTTTCCGAAAAGCAACTTCGTTTTTCGGAATATGTCTTGAGGCTAAAGTTTGGTGTAAAAACAAACGATAAGATCTCACCTACCGCCATTGGCTCAAAAACTATCGTCGTTGTGTCAGCTTCGCAGCTTTGTGGGTTTATAGAATTTATACACATCTGTGCAGCTTCGTCCCCTATTCCGCTTGCGTCAAAATCTGAAAGAGTCCGAGAGTTTGCCTGACCTATGCCACTAACTGCAAAGCCCCCATACTCTGAATCTGCATTAATTACGCCTGAAACATAGGTAGCCCTGTCGGCCATTTTGAGCTGATTCGTATTTTGCAGCTCAAACTCCTCGCAAACTATGTTCAAAGAGCCTGAGATTCGGCTTATCTTTTGGTGAGTGGCAGAATCAATCATTTGCTGGGCAATCTCTGCTGCACCCAAAGAATCCAGCTGCCAAAGCTTTTTGTCATTTGTCTTTTGCAGAACAGCATTTGTTTTTGTTGGAGTTGGCAGTGATTTCCAAAACTCTCTTTTTGTCAGATTTTGTGAAGACCCAATTGTCTCTTCAACAAGCCTTGCAGGATCGAAAATAGTAGACTGGCATGATGATATTTTCTTGTCACGTATTAGACGGATCCCAACAGACTTTTCATGGTTTTCTTTAATCTCGGCAATCTCTGAATCGGTAATACGTACTGTGATTATCCTTTTGGAGCAAAAAACAGATTCGCATTCATTGGCGCCAGCCTTATTTGCATGATAGATCATATCCTCGCAAACAGACAATGCTAGTTTGACCGTGGGTTCTTGTATCTGTATTTGTCTATTTTGACAAGCTCAAAGTAAGAACCAAAGCGTGACGGGTCTTCCACACTATCAAGCTCCTCAACATCAGAATCCGAGTCATACACTTTGATGATCTTGTATGTTGTGGTTCGCTGTGCCGGCGTTCTTCCGATTTGACGGATAAGGTGTCGTATCTCTTTTGGTTTTAAGAGCTGACCATGCTGTGCACCTGCCGATGTTGATATGCTCTCGTTGATGAGTGTTCCACCAAAATCATTTGCTCCCCATCTGAGCAAGACCTGTGCCATCTTGGGGCCTTCTTTTACCCATGACACCTGGATGTTATCGATATGGTTGTTGAGCATTATTCTTGAGACTGCATGTGTCAACATGACATCACTTGCACTTGCGCCGCTACGAATTCCATCATGAAGTTGGTGCTTGTACATTGGTGCCTCGGTATGAATGAAGTTGAGTGGAACAAATTCAGTAAATCCACCGGTCTCCTTTTGTATCTCTCGTATCATTGCGATATGTCTTGCCCTGTCCTCTGACGTTTCTATGTGTCCAAACATGATAGTTGAAGTCGACCTTATGCCGAGCCTGTGCGCTGTCTTGATAACGTTGACCCAATCGTTGACACTTATTCTGCCAGGCGAGATCTTGTCACGAATTCCTTGATCTAGAATCTCGGCTGCAGTCCCAGGCAACGTGTTTACCCCTGCTTCCTTTAGTCGTTGCAGGTATTCAGCCACTTGGAGCCCTGATTGTCGTGCACCATATAGTACCTCCTCTGGCGAGAATCCATGTATGTGAATGTCTGGAATCTCTTTCTTGATTGCTCTGCAAATGTCTTCGTACATACCACCCACCATGTCCGGTGGAAGACCTGCTTGAATGCAGACCTCGGTTGCGCCATATTTCTGTGCCTCTTTTGCGCGCCTGACAATCTCCGCTGTTGGCAAAAAATATCCCTCCTCCTCTCTAAAGTCTCTACTGAATGCACAAAAACCGCATTGCTTTATGCATACATTTGTAAAATTGATGTTCCGATTCACAACAAAGGTAACAATGTCTCCGACCCTTCTTCTTCTAAGCTCGTCTGCCACCATGCCGACAAGGTGGAAATCAAGACCACTTGCCTCAAAAAGTCTGACTGCCTCTTTTACCGTGATCTCTTTTTCCGATAATGCCCTATCAAGCGCCTGGGCAACCAGGGGGTCGGAATGTTTTAGCAACGAGTCTATGGCAGCAGTCATCTCCAATAGTCATCCCTCACCAAACCATCTTTGTCCATGATCTGGGACATCTTTTCATAAATCTCTGGACTTGCAAGCTCCATAAATTCAGGGTAAACTGGAAATCTTGCCTTTAGCTCAAATCCAGCGCTGTTAGTTTCTTGCTGCAAGTATTCTATTTGTGGCCATCTAAACTCTGGATTAACATAGTCCTGTGTAAGTGGAGATATCCCGCCCCAATCATTTATCCCAATTTGGATAAAGTCTTGATAAGAGTCTGGTGAAAGGTTTGGCGGTATTTGGATGTTCATTTGCGGCATTATCACTCTTGTGAGCGCAACAATGGTCTTGAAATAATTTTCTTGTGCCGAGGATGCATTTCTCATCTTCGTGTCTGGCTTTGGCTGAAAATTCTGTAAAATGACTTCTTGTATGTGGCCGTATCTTTGGTGCAGGTCCTTTATCACAAAAACCGAGTCAATAAGCTCGTATGCCGTTTCGCCAATGCCTACAAGCAAACCAGTAGTCATTGGTATTTTCAGCTCCCCTGCAGACTCCAAGACAGCAATCCTTGTTTTGGGTTTTTTACTTGGGGCGAGGTGGTGTGGCAAGTCCTTTTCTGCCAGACGTTCGCTGGAATTTTCAAGCATAAGACCCATGCTGGCATTGGTTTTTTTCAAATCATTGATCTCGGATTTGGTAAGGTTTCCGGCGTTGGTGTGTGGGAAAAGCCCTTCTGAAACAGCAATCTCTGATGCATGAACTAGATATTCCGCCGTACTTGAAAAGCCGTTTTCATTCAGCCATGCTCTTGCCTCTACATATTTTTTCTCCGGCCTCTCGCCTGTAACAAACAATGCCTCAACACAGCGATATTTTCTTGCAAGCTTAGCCAAGCTTCGTACGTCATTTTTATTCATCAGTGAAAGTTTTGCTTGAGCGGGTTCTGCCTTGTATGTGCAATAACCACAGATGTCGCTACAAAGATTAACTAAATTAAAAAATACTTTTTTTGAAAACGTGACAGTTCTTCGCTTGTGTTTATTACGAAGCAATGCAGCTGTTCTGTAAAGCTCCGTAGGGTTGAGGGATGACACGTTGAAGATCTCATATGCGTCAGAAACTGTAACCTCTTTTCCATCAAGTACACGATTTAGTGGTTCACACCCAAGTGCAAGATCACTCAATATTTCGTACTCTTGGTTTGTAGTATTTATCTTTGTGTTGAGTTGGTAGAGTTTTCCGAAACGTTGGAGTTGGGTCTTTCCTCTAAAGTTATGACCACATCTGTGACTTTGCCATCGCGTAAAATCTGCAAGACTATCTGGTCGCCGACAGACTTTTCACGCTGAAGATGAATCAATATGTCATCAATTTTTCTTACGACCTTTCCATCCACAGCAAGTATGACATCTCCACCAATTTGATAACGCACACCGTCGATTTCTTTTACCTCCGTGAATCCTCTTAGTCCTGCCTTTTTGGCAGGGCCGTCCTCTACCACATTGATTACCAAAAACCCTGTCGTATCCTCTACACCCAGAACTTGGGCTAGGTCTAAGTCCATGTCCCTTCCAGATATGCCTACCCAGGGGTGATGATACTCTTTCTCTTCAATCAAAGCAGGAACGATTTTTTGAACAGTCCTTGAAGGTATTGCAAAACCGACGCCTGCAAAATCACCGTTTTCTGATTGAATTGCGGTGTTTATTCCAATTACCTCACCCCACATGTTCAAAAGTGGCCCACCAGAATTCCCTGGATTTATTGCGGCATCGGTTTGTATGATGTCTGGAATTTGAAAACCTCTGTCCTGAGAGGGAAGCAGTCTTCCCATCTGGCTGACAATTCCCGACGTCATGGAACCAGATAGGCCAAACGGATTGCCAATTGCCGCGATCTGCTCACCAACCCTAAGCTTTGAGGAATCTCCAAGGGGCAGTGGATGTAGTGTCTCCGCACCAACGTCAACTTTAATGACGGCAAGGTCGGTAAAAACATCCTGTCCTACAATTTTTGCATTGTATGATCTTCCATCCAAAAATGTCACTACTATTTTTTCCGAGTTTTCTACTACGTGGTCGTTTGTTATAATGTGTCCAAGATCATCATAAACAAAGCCGGATCCTATTCCTCCACCGCCACGAGGGTCACTATCTGTTCTTTTGACGTTGATTCTTACAACCCCCTCCTCGCTTCTTTCAAAAATTTCAGTCAACGGCAGTGTTTGTAAACCAAATGTTTTTTCTTGTGCGACAACAGCAGTTTTTGTTGATTTAGTCATGTCGTCGACTGTTGGGATTTTGGTTGGAGGGTTAAGGAAAACACTGTAAGCTACAAGTACTATGACAACTCCCAAAAGTCCTGCCACAATTGCGGTTGGTTTACTCAATGATTTGGAAGCTTGCGGTTAATCTATAACTGTTACTGGCTCAGACACTAATTGAATTCTGTACATGATCTTTCATTGAATATGCCCGTCCTCTCCAAGTTACTGCACTTTTGCTCTTTGCCTGCAAAATTCCACAAAAAAAACCGGCAACAACTACAAAACTTCCTATTGGCCCACAGACTCCGTACGATAGCTTGATTTGTAATGCCTTTGCATCAAGTAATCCTGCTGCATACAAAAGTGCTAACGATATCAACGCCGCCCAAAAAAGAGCGGAAAATGACTGTGACTGTTCAAAAAATGGCGCCGAATACGCCAAAAACACATACGGCATAAAGAGCAAGAACAACACTGCAAAAAAGATACCCACTGCAATCCTGCTGTTTTGTAGATAAAATGGAATCATCAATCGTTTCAAGGCATTCCACAAAGTTGACCAGTCGCGAGCCCAGACTGCATCAATCAGGTGGTCACCTCTTACCATCCGCATCTTGTAGCCTGTTTCTTTTACTTTTCTTCCAAGCGCGCCATCCTCAATAATCTCGTGCCTTACTCCCTCGTGAGTCCCAACGGCTTCGTAGACTTGGCGCCTGATCAGATAAAAACTTCCAAAAAAATATCCTGTCTTCTTTGAAGAATCATTTACCCTCAATGCAGAAAATCTGGTATGAAGAAATGTAGAGAGTACCGGTAGCGTTATCCTTGTCCAAATGTCAAGGCAAACCATTTTTGGAACAACCGTCAATGCATCAAGTCCAAGTGATAAAAGATGTGAAACTGCCAACGAAATTACGCGCTTTGAATGAACAGTATCAGAATCTGTAAAAAGCAAAAGATCACCAGTTGCTTTCTTGTATCCTTCCATGCAGGCCCAATTCTTTCCCATCCAGCCCTCCGGCTTTGATCTTGCCCTGACGTAAATCACCCTGAGATCTTTGCTTGCAAAATCTGCAATGATTTTTCCTGTAGTGTCTTCTGAGGAGTCATCGATTGCAATTATTTCGTAATTTTCATAGTCTTGATGTAGCAGTGATTCGAGACATTTTCCTATGAATTCTTCTTCATTTCTTGCAGGTAAGATCACAGAGACCTTTGGTTTACCGTGCGTGGTTGGTTCAAATCTATCCAAATAAGGAGTCTTTCTAAACGAATCAAGCATCGATTTGATCAGATGAATCCATGCTCCTGATACGCCAATCAGAATAGTGAAAAATGCATAATTGATTAGGTCTACAAAATCCATGCTATTTCTCGATTTCTTGTTTTATTGATTCTAACGCTTGCTCTGTGCCGTTTTTGATGTGTTTTTTGATCATTCCTGTGAACATTCCCATCATGCCTGAAAGTTTGATGTCCCAGACAGCCTCAAGCCTTGTTGCATTGTCTTGAGGCATAAGCGTTATGGTCTTGGTGCCATTTAGGATTCCTTCTGTGAACTGGCCGACGATCTTTTCTGTTGGGTACAGTGTTACCGTCTGCATACATTTTGAATCTTTGAATGCGATTGTTATTTCGCGTTTTACAACATTGCCTTCTTTTGAGATGTTACGAATTTGTTTTGTTCCCTTCCAAAACTTTGGCTCGTTGTCAATGTCTGAAACTATCTCCCATACCTTGCTGGCTGGTGCATTTATTGTGATGGATGCCTGAATTGTTGTCATGTTTTGGAAATCTCTGTAGCTAAAATATGTCTTTTATGTTTCGTTTGGATTAAAGTCAAAGGTGACTTGGTTTACTATTGTGCCGCCGCTCATTAAGAACAACGTGTAACTACCTGCTTGCTCCCAGCCGTCGCCCCCAGCAATAACTAGCGTTGAAAACTCGCCACTTTGTTTTGTGCTAACCGTTTCGGTCCAGATCTGTTCATTGGCAGGATTGCTGATTACAAGATTTACTGTACCGACTGTTGCTATGCCAGAAATTGAAATAATGTCTCCTCTCACATAAGAGGCCTGATCGACCTCTAGGTTCTTACTTGCAGGTGGTTGTTGAATTCCAGTCAGGTTGTCCTGATTCATTGCAACTACGCTAATTATCAAAAGGGCGGCAACAACTGCAGCTATGCTTGCCACCACATTTCGCATCTTGTTTTTTCCACCAATCTTTGGAATTGGTTCCTCTCTTGGTTTTTGATATTTCATCTCAAAAGATGGCGTTTGTGATGGCTGAGGGGATGGTGGTGGCACGATCCGTTTTTCTGGCATCTTGGCTATTCTTTCCGACTCTGGCTTACTTTCCTGCAAATACCTAGAAACTAGGCCTTCGACATACTTTCTGTCATCTATTGTGACCAGCTTTTTTGTCTCAAAGTCCGACTTAATTCTGGTTAGGCGTTCTGCGTCGCCATGACCTGCCTTCAAAAGGCTGTCTATGTCATCAGTAAAAAACTGGCCCATGTGCTCTTTTCTATAGTGGTTTTACATAAATTAATTGCATAGTAAACATTCCTCAATAGCGTTGTTACGGCTTGCAACAAAGTTCGAAATCAATTTTAACGCGTAAAAAAAAGCCTTGCTATGACAATAACATATGATGATTTTGCAAAGCTGGAGATTCGTGTAGCCAAAATAATCTCAACAGAAAAGATTCCCGGCAAAACAAGGATAATCAAAGGAACAATTGACCTTGGCGGCGAAACTCGAAATCTGATAATTGGCGGCGCACAGTTTTTTACGCCCGAAGAACTTGTGGGAAAAGTTGTTATCGCCGTAACTAATTTGGAGCCAAAAACAGTAGGCGATGTGGAATCAAATGCGATGTTGTTGGCAGCAGACCTCGACGACAGACCTTACTGGCTTACAGTAGACGAATCCGTGCCACTTGGCACCAAAATAAAATAGCTACCCAATTCCTGGCCCTTCTTTTTTGGACTCTGGTGGTTTTTTGTCATCGCGCAACTCATCGGTATTTACTTGAATCTTGAGGATTCTCTCGATTTTGTTTATGATGTTTTTTGCAGCGTTTTGTTGTGGCGTCTCAGGATCGTAGATCTCACCAAACAAACCAATCCCATGGATGTCTTTGCTTTTTGCAACTCCAAGAACAAGGCCGTTGAACCACGTTATACTTTTCACGTCGTTTGATAACAGTTCTACGCCGTGTGATTTTAGCATCTCAAGAAGTTTTGCATCCGTAGCTACTCCATACACTGCATTACCGTCTGATTTTTGTAATGGAAGGTATCCTCCAGTCGAAATGACCAGCCGTATTTTGCCCCATTTTTGAACCGCTTCAAATACAAAGTTCACCAAATCAAAGACCTCCTTTGGTTCCTGTGGTTGGTTCTCACCGGTAAAAATGACAAGTGAATTTTTTTCATCAACCAAAATTCTGTACTCGTCAAAGGGGAGCTCGATTAATCCCTCTTTTTGGTTCACCCATGGCTTGTCGGACAAAATTACTTTTGCTGCTTCTTTCGCCGAGGTTTTTTTTGCAATGTGTGAAGATACCAGTCCTCCAACTCTGCCCATGTCTGGCAGTGACGAGATCAAAACAATGTCTTTGAGTTTAAAATCTCCAAAAAATTCTACTTTCATTCAGAGATCTTGAGGTCAGATGATATATTCACTTTACGTACGAATTATAAAAATTGTCTAATCGTAAATCATTAGACCTTTTTCTTCAAGTAGTGAGTGCAGATTATTCACAGACCTGTATACATCTGGTTCCTTTTTTGCACCTGTACAGACAAGCTTTCCGGAGGAAAAAAGCAGAATCACGGTTTTTGGATCAAGCATTCTGTGAATCAGACCTGGGAACTGTTCTGGCTCATACATGCTTCGCGGTAGGGTTCTTGCCGCTTGCTCAAGGTGAATTTTGCCACCTAGGTTGATCGATGCAACAATGTTCTGGATGTCGACTACGGCGTCCTTTTTTATCTTAATGCCTCCCTTGCGGAGCTTTTGCACAACAGATTTTACCGCACTTCGTGCCATCTCCTCGGACTTAGCACCAGTGCAGACCATCTTGCCTGAGGTAAAAATCAGCGTAGCCGTTTTTGGGCTCTTGAGTCGAAATACAAGCCCTGGGAACTGGTCGGGGTGATATTCTACATCTGGAAAATTACGGGTGATCTCATTGAGGTCCATTTTTTGATCGACGGAAGCAGATGCAACCACGTTCTCTATGCTTACTATTGGCTTTGTTTGCGGCATATGCTACCCCTTGACTTAGCTAGGCTATATAAAAAGCACTTTCTAATTGTTTACCCGATGCACAATTTCTTTGAAATTTGGCTAATTGGCCTTGATCGAATACAAAATCCATTAATTTGGTGGAGATGGCCCTCAAGATAGTTGAACTTTACAGAACTCTTCTCGCCAGATAATCTCTTTGAAGGCGAGTCTGGCAATCCCTTGATGTGGTTGATCTGGATTGTTCCGATCGCTATATTCATGTTTTATGGGCAAAGAATTCAGCTCCAGATCACATCGGGCGAGATAAGCAAAAACATCGAAAAACTGCAAAAATTCAGAGATGACTCTAAAAAGGAACTTTTGGATTATGTAAAAAATCTGAAGACAACTGAGATCGAAAAAAAGATTGATCGATTCTTAGAGTACTTTACAATCATGCCAGTCGACATTGACCCAAATGGAATCATGCCAAAAATAAAACACCTCTTGAGATCCAGAGAGGACTATACAAGAGCGCAGGTAAAGTCGCTTTCACCAGACATAAGTGCACTTGAGCAAAGTAAAATCCAAAACATCCTAGAGGTTGTCACATCACTGCATTTATTGCACAAAATAGTAAGACACCTTTTCCTTACCGCAAAAAAACAAAAAAACTTTCCACTCATTTTGCCGCTGCAGATGATGCTCCCATTTATAATGGAACAGGCAGAGGCCCTAAAGGATGCCGTACCAGCACTAAAACAAGGGCAACCAATTGGTGATGGGATAGGGTCTATGGTTGTGGGCAAAATGATGCTTGGGACACAAAAAAAACCAATTACCTTTGAAACCGTGTTTAGCGAAACCGAATTTGAACAAAGGAATCTCCAACTTCTCAAGGCCGAAGGCCCTGCCGCCACGGTTGGAAGGCCGGGTGATGCCGTAGAAATTCTGATTTCTGACAAAAAACCTAACGTCATTATCATGGTAGACGCTGCTCTAAAACTCGAAGGGGAAGACTCCGGCGCAGTTGCTCAAGGTTTTGGAGCAGCTATTGGTGGAATCGGCACAGACAGATTCCAAATTGAGGAGATTGCGACAAAGAATAACATTCCAATTTACTCAATTGTCATAAAACAATCAATCAAAGAGGCCATCACACTAATGACAAAAGAAATTGCAGACAAAGCAGAAGAAGTAGAATCACGAATCTATCAAACGATTCGAGAAAACACGATGCCGGGACAAAGTGTTTTGGTGGTAGGTGTTGGAAATACTTTGGGTGTGTCACAATGATTTTTTCAAAAAAGGAAAAACCAGTCGTTGCCTACACCGTAGAAAAATGTTCTAGCTGTAAAAAAGAACTGAAAAGGAAATTCAAAGATGGCGACATTCTTTTTGGACAAGGCACAGAATGCTCTTCCTGCAAGACTTCAATGTTAATTGCAAAAATCTTTGGCGAACCTATAGAGTCGTAACTATGGCGCCAGACTCTGTAGGGATAAAAGTGTGCTCTGCTTGTGCAACCCTTTGTTCATTTGCCTCGATCAAAACTGGATAAGAGCGGACAACCTTGTTTTTGATCAACTCGTCTAAGAGTTGTTTTGCTTCTTTTTGCTCCCATTCCTTTGTAATCCAACGAAGTGCAAATGGCAGCGTGTTAAAGTTCTGCCAAATGTAATCAAGAAGTCTGTTTGCATTTTCATTTTTGACTTTTTTTCTGGACACAAGGCCAAAGATGTTTCGTATCTTTCCCTCACGAACAAAACCCATCCCCTTTGATGTCGTAACAAACGGCTCACAGGCATATGCCTCCTTGGACGAAAGTGAAAAAGAACCAATAGACCAGATGTTTGGAATCGATTTTCCTGCATGAATGGTGTACTGCTCAAGGGAATGGCCACTGAGATTTGCAATTGGCAAAAAACCATACTGTTTTACGGTTTTTTCAATAACTCTTCCAATGTCGCTTGCCTTGGTTCCATCCTTTACAATTGCCATGGCATTTTTTAGTGCCTCCTCAGCTGCATTTACCAATACGTCGAATTCGGGATCATAGGAAATAGAAACGGCAGTATCCGCAATGAATCCGTTTATTTGTACACCAAGATCAATTTTGATAAGGTCCGCACTTGACAAAACCTTGGGGTCGTTTGGCTCAGCAGTGTAGTGTGCCGCAAATTCATTTAGACTTGCATTTACGGGAAACGCGCATTTTCCACCACGATTTTTAATTTCTGTTTCAACGGTTTCACAGATCTCATAGAGAGTCTTGCCAATCCAGTCTTTTCTTCTGGCAATCTCCCTTACCTCGGAGGCAATTTTGCCTGCCTTGATGTAATCTTCCACTTGCATTGGATTGCATTAATTTTACATCTTAATTAAAGTGCCATTTGGTGCAGATTGTGTTTAGCTTTGAAGAACTAAAGTTAGCCGTGCCAAAGCATGTGGCTTAAATTGGGGTGCAAAAACTGCATCCCATAATGGGATTGTGGTCTAGCTTGGTATGATTCGGGTCTTGGGCGCCTGAGGTCGCAGGTTCGAGTCCTGCCAATCCCATTTTTAATGATCCAATAATTTTTAATTGACATTGAAGGGATGCACATAATTGAGCTACCACAAAAAAGAGATTCTCCTAGTTGGTGGAGTCCTGCTTTTTATGATTGGTCTGCTGGGAGTCGGACTTCCGCTAATCTATGCAGTAATTATTGCTGTGGGTATCTATGTTGGAATCAAAGTCTATGTGGGGAGGCAACAGCGACTTTTGACAAAAGAAATACCTGAAGGAGTATGTGCAGATTGCGGCTCCAAAATTATTGCAGGAAATTGCCCTAACTGTAGCAGCAACGGTCAAAAAGAGCAATGATGCGCATCATTTTTTAATGAAGAGCGTCACTTTGTGGGTAAATGAAGCCCAGATTCACAACTTGCTCAACTTTTGCTCAATTAAGTTCTAAAATGATAATAAAAACGACACAAAGTCGTAGGTAAAAATGAGGACTTGGACACTAGCTAGTGCGTTTGCAGCATTGCTGTTCTTTGGGATTTTTGGCAGCTCTTACGCCGAGGAATTGGCAAATCATGTTGTAATAAATGAACTCGACATAAATCCTGCAGGTGATGACGCAAAGGCAATATCGGAATGGGTCGAGCTTTACAATCCAACAAACGAAGACGTTGACATTGGTGGGTGGAAGATTGCGTCGACCACAGTAACAAAAAAGACGCTTGCACTACCTGTGGGTACCACAATAAAAGCGGGCCAGTTCTTGGTTTATTCTTATACGAAGTTGTGGTTTCCAGATCTAGCTGAAAAGGTGCAACTTAGAGATAACTTTGGCAATGTAATTGATGAAACACCTGTCATATCGGATCAAAAAAATGATTTTTCATCATGGCAAAGAAAGTTTGATGGTGTTGATTCTGACGCATCAAATGATTGGACCTTTAGAACCTCGTCTGCAGGTTCATCAAACGGAAGACTTGAGACAACGTCTGCAGGCCCTGGCGTGGCCATTTTCGTTGAAACCGACAAGAACTCTTACAATTTTGGTGAGACTGCAACAATTTTTGGCAACGTAACAAAACGCATCTATCAAGAAAAACCATACTTTTCACAACAACAAATCACTGTTCATGTGGATGGGCCTGGTAGCTACGATAAGAAGATTACACTTTATCCAGATCTCAACTTGCAATTTAAAACACAACTAAAGCTCGACAAAGTACTTGGAATTGGTGAGGGAACATATGCTATTTCAGTTAGTTATGATGTGGCACAGGACAGAGCCGCCTTTTTCGTAGGAGAAAAAACTACGGCCGTAGTCGAAGAGGCAGAATCTGAGCTTACGATATCTACTGACAAAGCCGTGTACATTCCGGGTCAACGGGTTGAAATCTCTGCAAGTACTACGACAATAATTCCACTTCAGGGACTGGATTATGGAGTCTTTGACCCTAAAGGAAACCGCATCTTCTCAGGAAAGTTGTATCCAAACACAAAGGGTGAATTTTCAAGCAGAGTCTTTATGACTACGGTAAATCCTGTCTATGGAACTTTTGACATTGTTGCTGATTATGGTAAACAACACGCAAAGACCACGTTTGAATTGGCAAAGGACATCAAAGACATAGAAAAAATTGTTTTGACAACAGACAAGCAAGCATATGGGCTTGGCGAGCCAATAATCATCTCAGGTAGGAGCAACAAGTTTGTCGCTGCCCTTGACATAGAGGTACTACAAACTGGCGTGACTGCCATAGGAAAAGATACACCAAATGTCTTCAGAATAAAAGACCAAGTAAAGCTAGCAGGTGACAGCTCATTTGAATACAAACTCCAGATCCCATCTGATAGTCCGAGACTTGGTGATTATCGTGTTACAGTTTCAAAGGAGTTTGGCAAATCCGAAGTATTTTTCAAAATTGTTGAAAATCCAGAGGAGTATGTCGTAACAGAAACAAGAGAATTTGTATCAACGGACAAGGCAAGCTATGGTGCTGGAGAAAAATTAACAATAACGGGTCATGTGATACCAAAGACAAGAAGCAGCTATGAGGCAATTCCAGTTTATGTATCGATTCAGGACGAAAGTGGAAATCCGCTAACTGTTGTCGCGAAAGACAAGAAGCTAAGGGTGCGAGATGAAAGTCTTGTTGCAGTGTATAGCTTTACCGGCATACCGGATGCCGTGGGTAACTACAAGATAGAAACGGTACTAAATCCTGCTGCATTTAAGCCTGGTGCATACATCATTGAAGCCAGTTACGACAAGAGTGTAAAATCTACGTTGTTTACCGTTACCAGTGAAGATGGAAAAAGCAAAAACCTCAACGTAAAACTGAACAAGAGTATCTACGGTCTTGGTGAAACAGTTAACCTCCAAGGAACCCTACTTTCTGGCCAGTCTGCAGTCAAAATTGTACTCACCAAACCAGATGGAAAAACCACCAATGCAGGAACCAAGGTTGATAACAGCGAATTTTCATGGAGTTGGACCATTCCACAAGCAGATTTTGCTCTTGCTGACATACGTGATCCTAGAGAGGCAAGACCAAGCGTTTTTGGAAATTACAAAGTAACAGTCATTGCGTCATCGGAGACGGTGGATGTCTTTTTCAAGGTATCAAAGACCCCTGAGACCGATACACTTGAAATTAAACCCCTTGAGGTGATGACAGACAAGTCAACCTACGTGGCAGGTGAAAAACTAGTTGTCTCTGGTAATGCAATCAAGCGAGAGCAAAAGTCAACAACATCTGGAGGAGTAATTCCAGACAGAGTTACCGTTCAAGTCAAAACCTTAAACAACAAACAAATCTACGATGGAAATATCCAATTTGATAATGCGGGTCATTTTCAGACAACGTATGACCTTCCATTAACCATTTTCAAAGATGGCACATACAAAGTGGTGGCGATATATCAAAAACTAAGAGCAGAGACAACATTTGAGGTCAAAAACACCATCCCATTTTCCGGCGAAGGAAAACTGACGCTGACCCTTAACACAGACAAAGAAGAATACTCTCCAGGCGATACGATCCATATTGCCGGTAGTGCAAACAAACTGATCTCTCTTCGTACACTTGACTTGGCGATAATTCCAGAAAAAGATACCCAAATAACCTGTGGTACGTATGACTGCGGCCTTGGAGGCAGCAAGATTGACCTTACAAGATATTATGACAACGGGCTATACCAATACGATTACAAGCTCTCCACGGCGTCAGAACTTGGAAACTATATCATAAAGGCGGATACGGAGTTTGGCACATTCAGCAAGACATTCAAGGTAATTGAAAGGAAGGTACTAGAAAAGACCGAGCCAAAACCTCTAGGCAAGATATCAGAAAAATTCAACAGGATCACAGATTCTCTCATAGACATTTCGCTCTTTGAGCAAAACGTACAGGACCAAACCGTTGCGCCGTCATCAATTCAAGGTTCACTTGTCACAAATAGAGGCCTTGAAAAATCGGTAAACATCAAGATCATTGCAGATGATGGTTCGTGTGTCATCGGCCAAGACGATGACTGCCTTGTCTCAGAGTCAACAAAGAGTAGTAGCGGCGGTTACGAGCTTGTAACGTTTGCAGGCCTCAAATACAAAGTCACATACTCTGGTTTTGATGCAATCTTGGAAAAATTCTCAATTACACCTGAATCTGGAGTCATTCCAAACTCGATTTGGACCGTTGAAATCGAAAAAGAACAAAACCAATCCTCAAGATTCTACTACGAAGTTACATACGAACCAGTTCAATAAGAAAATATTCCTCTCTTCTTGTAACTAGCTTGATGAATGTTCAGGTACTGATGCTCAGGCAGGACGATCCAAAAAAATGCACCGCAGCAAAACTGGTCAAATTTGGACTCGCAAAAAGGGTATCAAAGACACGCTCTGATACTATTATTTTGGATCCGTTTGCAAAACAAACACTTTTAAAAAATGATGCGATGGTGGCAAACTCCATTACAGGAATCGACTGTTCTTGGAATCTAGTAGAAGACACATTTGCAAAACAATTTCTTGGAATACCAAGAAAACTTCCGCCCCTTCTTGCCGGCAATCCAGTAAACTATTCGAAACTCAACAAGCTGACAACTGTAGAGGCAATTTCTGCTACAGCCTTCATTTTGGGTTTTGAGGATCTGGCAAAGAGTTTGTTAGACAAATTCAACTGGGGTCACACGTTTTACGAGCTTAACGAACATCTGCTAAAGGATTATTCAAAACTTGTATCAGAAGATGAAATCCCGCCGCTTTTACACGAATACGGCTTTGCTTCAAAACTCAAATAGCGGTACGACTGATAAAAAAACAAACGCGAGCTGGCGGACGATTACTGTGAAAGCAGAGGAAACTCCTCCCTCACTGCAGGAAGCGTGTTCTGGCGACAGAGAACCAGAGATGGCTGGCAACAGAACAGAAAAAATCTGGACTGGAGTACAATGATGGAAAAACCCTGAGGTTTCCAGCAGGCCAGAATGAAAAATCTGTCCCACGCAGAGCAAGGCCAAATCGAGCAATAAGAGCCTGCACTTGGCTCAGGTAGGCTGCAAAGCGAAATGTCGTCTAAAACAAAAGGAGGGTTACAGCCAGCACGCGCTTGTTTTTGAAATTATCCTAACCCTATTCTGATATTCGTCTTGAGAATCTCAGTTGTACCGGAAGGTGACGTCGTGTCGGTAAATCTGAGCTGTGCAGAGGAACCAATCTTCAGGCGTTTGCCGTCAATTTCCTTTGGCATCTTGAGTGTAACGACAAAAAAATTCGTGTTGTCACCTGTTTCTCTCAACGATGAGGGCTTTGCATCAAATGCCTCGTTTGCTAGTGTAGTTCTAATTCCGTTCGATGTTCTAAATTCAATGAGGCTTAGTGATATGTTGTCTGCTTCTCTTGAGTCCAAATTAAAGTCAGGATCGTAAATCCTTATTTGAAATATCTGCCCAATTCTAATATTTTTTGATGAAGGACTAAAATCGGTGCTTGCCTTGGAAATCGAAATTGATCTTGAGACGGTCTGGGGGTTACCAGAAGCATCCGATTCATCATTGTATGTGATTACCAACGTGTCTCCCTGTTTGAGCTGCCTCCCATTTACAGAAGTTGGAATGTCAATCTTGCCAACAAACACCCCCGAATTGTTGCCAGTCTCAACTAGTTTTGAGGGCCCTGAAATTGCCACTCCCTTTATGGTAAATTCTACAAGATCCGAAGTATCTATTTCATCGATGCCACGGTGGTTGATGTTTAGATCATCGTCGTGTATGTAAAAAGTCAAAGTTCCACCAGGAACTAGATTTACACCGCTTGGGAACACTACCAATAAAGCAATTCCAAATAATGGTAACATCTTACTCTTCCAGTATTTTTCTTAGTTCTTCTCTGATTTGTGGCTTTTCAACGTTACTCATAACATATCCAATGTCTGAGCTGTCATCAACATCCAACATTATTCTAGGAATTAATACAAAGGAGGTGGCAATTCCTCTTGATTTAGCCGTAGTTAGATGAATCTTGTAGCTGTCCTCATCATAATGCGTCTCCATAACGTTTACCGGCGTTCTCAGAAGGGCATTTGTGCCATCGAATTTTCTTGAAGGTACAACAAGTAACGAGTTTGTGACTTTTTGAAATGCAAGTAATGTACTGATGTCCTCTGGCTGCATGAGCGGAATATCCTGTGGAAATACTACTGATGACTCAAAACCATTCTCAATTAGGTATTTTTCTGCCAAGGAGACTGCAGCATTTACCCCGCTTTCATTTCCCTCAAAGAGACATGCAGCGTTGTATCTTTTCCCTATCTGAAAAGCTGATTCGTCCTTGGACACAAGAACAATTTTGTTAATCCGAGACTTGGAAACTGTGCATAATACTTCGTCCAACATTACCTTGCAGAATGCTACTGCCTTTTCTTGAGAAAGACCAAGTCTTGTCTTTGCTTTGGAAAATGTCTTTACAGGGATTATGGCAGCAGTTTGCAATCTATACGCGGACGTTTTTTAACACAAATGATGCCAACGCATCCTCTGTTACTTTGTTAGTCATTTTGATACTGGTGTCATAGACTTTCATGTCCAAATTTTGAATCTTTTTAGTAAGCAATCTGTCCTTTGAATCGATGACAACACTTCCACAGACATCGGAGTACATCTGTGCTATGCCATAGGGTGAGACCTCGATTCCTGCAGCCTGCATGTATTCTGCTGCAGGACCGGAAAATGCTTTGTTTCCCAAAAGAGGACTTACTGCAACAACTTTTTTTCTATTTTTTGAAAGTTCTTTTCTAATTCCCTTGATCTGCAGCATTGGTCCGATACTTGTTAGAGGATTTCCTGGTGCGATTATTACCAATTCAGCGTCATGGATTGAATTGACGGCCTCTGGATTTGGTCTTGCCTTGTCGGCACCTATGTACTGAATGCCCTCAACCTTGTCTTTTGCTTTGTATTTTACCCAGTATTCCTGTAGGTGCATTTCGCCCTTGCTTGTTGTAATTCTTGTTTCTATGGTGTTGTCTGTTACCGGCATTACCTTTGCCTCGACAGCAAATTTCTCACACATCCATTTTGTAATGTCTGCAAGATTTTTTCCATTCTTTAGCATGTTTGTTCTAACAAGATGTGTTGCGGCATCCCTGTCGCCAATTCTAAACCATGTCTCCTCACCAAAAATCTCCATCTGCCGCAGAAAACCAAATGTGTCCTTTCTTATCCCCCAACCCTTGTCATAATCTAAAATGTCAGCCAGTCCATAGATGATAGTGTCAATGTCGGGGCACACATACAAACCATAAAGCCAGTAATTGTCGCCTACATTACAGACAACATTTAGGTCTCTTGTTTGGGAAATGAGGCCTCTGACGAGTTTAACAGAACCTGTACCGCCTGCAAGTATTGTTATCATAATCTGAAAACCTCTTTTTTGTATGGTTGTCTGGATCCATATTACCTTTTCAATAATTGTCACTCATATCAAAGTGGAAGATTGCAAAAATTTTTTGTAAAACAATTTCAGATTTTATGAGACAGGATAGATTTATTACTGCCTCGCCAAGCATGGCTTTTGTGAAGAATAGGGCTTCATTACTGGTATTTACATTTTTGAGCATTTTGGTAGTTGGTTCTGTTTCCCCTGCATGGGCTGCACAACTTAACTGGGACGCAAAAACCTTTGAGACTGCGCAAACCCCAAAGTTCATCTTCCAAAGAACGGCGTTTATAGAGTATCCGGAAGGAGGACAAATCGCAGACACATTGAGGGGACAAGAAGTTTCAATAGTTTTTTCTGTTGACTCGACATCAACAAATCTCCAGAGCATGATTGATGAAATAAACCGAAGCCTAGCAGAGAGGCAAACCACTGCTCGCGTATCCGATGTCAGACTTGAATATAGTGCAACAATGGTTGGACGAGCTGATCAAGCTTCGGTCGACTATAGGATAGTACTTACACCTACAATTGATGGCTTTTTAATTAAAGAGTATACGGAAGGATCTCCGGCACTCTTTGATGTTACTTGGAGAGGACTTAGGGTTGATGGTCCAATAACTGTTGATACTGAAGAATATGGTCTAGTAGAGGTGAATCAACCATTATCATTTTTCAAATCTAACTTTCCAGATGTAGCTTCTCAGATAACTGGCGAAGCTGAAAACATAATGACCATGGGCCTTATTGACTCCTCAGGTATTGGAGACCAACCACTAACAAACTGGCACTTTTTATTTGATCCTACAGGCATTTCTGCTGAAACCAGCAAGTATGGCTTTTCTGGCGCTAGAGTTGTAGTCTCGTCATTTACAATGGGCGAATCAAGCTTCAGAGAAGGCCAAGTAAGAGAAAAGGAATTTGATGCAAGCTTTACAACTGATCAGACTTATAATATCAGAACGGTCCAGTCAGGAGATTCAGCAAACATCTTCCTTGCTGGTTATGCATCCCCTGATCAACTACAGGGGCATGAGGTGGTAGGAGTTTCTGCAATTGCTCCAACAACTGCAGCTCAGACATCTACTGGACAGTTCCCAGTCTTTATCATTTATGGAATGGCAGGAATGGCGGCAGCAGGAGCTGGTGGATTCTTTTATTGGTCAAGCAAAAAGGCAAAACGGGAATCTGAATATATCCAGACTGGTATTGACCCTAAACATCTCAGAGCAGTAAGCACCAGCGAGGCCTCTGGTGGATATCACACAGTTAGGGGAGAGGCGGAGCTTGCAGGAGAGGGAGGATACGAACAACACAAATCCGTGTATGAGCAACAGAGTCAATCATTGCCAAAAGAGGAACCAAAAACCTCAACGCGTGGCTCTATGCCAAAAGACTGGAAGCCATCTTAAAAATCTGAATTTCAAAATCCGTTTTCTGTAACTGCTAAAAGTATCGACAGGTTTTTAGCGAATTATGCACCTACATACGAGAAGTAAGGTTAGACAAAAATGATTAAAAGCGTAGGTGGGGTGGGCAAATGCCCGCGTTGCGGCCAAGGATCGGTCGTTACAGATACCAACACTGGTGAAAATTTTTGTGGTAAGTGTGGTTTTGTTCTAAATGAAGGGTTTGTAGAGGCAGGGCCAGAATGGCACTCTTTTTCAAAAGAAGAGCATGAGGGCAAATCAAGAACTGGAGTTCCCACGTCTTTGGCAATACATGATATGGGTTTAGCTACCATCATCTCCCCTGTGGACAGAGATGCAACAGGCAAACCACTCACCTCAACCATGCGCTCAACAATTGAGCGACTGAGGACTTGGGATTCACGTAGTCAAGTTCACGAACCCGTTGACAGAAATTTCAGGCAAGCGTTTTCAGAGCTTGATAGACTAAAGGACAAGCTTGCCGTTGGTGACGCCGTTGTGGAAAAAGCTGCCTACATTTATCGAAAAGCGTTAGAAAAGGGTCTGGTACGTGGTCGTTCAATATCTGCACTTATTGCGTCTGCACTGTATGCTGCTTGTCGTGACACCCAGACCCCAAGAACTCTTAAGGATGTAGGCATTGCAAGCAACATCAAACGAAAAGACATTGCACGGTGCTACAGATTGTTGTTACGAGAGCTTAGTTTGAAGATGCCAGTAATTGATCCCGTAAAATGTGTTGCAAGGATTGCAAGCAAAGCAGAACTCTCAGAAAAAACAAAGCGTGATGCAACAAAAATTCTAAAGACTGCAGAGGAAAACAAGATCTCGGCTGGAAAAGATCCCATGGGGCTTGCAGCAGCCGCATTGTATGTAGTGTGCGTCACAAACGGCGAAAACAAAACCCAACGCGACATTGCCGAGGCAGCAGGCGTGACCGAAGTTACAATACGAAATCGATACAAAGGTCTCAAAGTGGCACTAAACATCTAGCTTCTTTTTTCTATAATCTAACATCAACAATGCAATTGCCAAAATCCCAGTGGCCATTAACAAAGCCTCGATTGTTTGAAGCAGTGAATGTGAAAAAGCGTCAACAAACCTAATCTCATTTACGGTGGACACCAAATAACCATATGAGAAAATCACATAATTGGTTGCCCAATGAATTAAAAGTGATGCAACAAAACCATATCGGAAATAAACCCAACCCAATATGATCCCGCTCATTGTTGCCTGTACGAACTTACCCTCGCTCCACTGCTCAGAGATTATGTGAGATGCTCCAAAAAACACCCCTACAACTACTATTATTGTGATGGCTTTTTTTGAATCAGAAATTGGCAGGTTCACAGAAGGATGCCAAAGCGATTTGAAAAAATGTCTTGAAGAGGCCTTGTGCGAGTACAACAAAAACAACGGAATGCCAATCAAAATGATTCTGAAGCCAAGCTCTTCAACCAATGGCGCAAACGTAACAGAAAGTAACTGCAACAGATCATTTTCAAAAGGTGGCAACGTGGTTTTGATACCAACAGATTGCTGTACTATGTCTATTGCCGCAGACAAGACGATGATTATAGAAAACCACTTGATTGCATGTACCAAATAGTTGCCTTCTTGTATTTGGTGTGAGCCTGCCATGATAGGGGATAAGACCCTAAGAAAATTCTTTTTTGGTCCAAAGGCTGCAATGGTAAAGAGAATTAAAAACAGGGACCACATTATTACGAAAAGGTTTCCAATGCTAATCGTTGCCAGTGATTTGAGGCCGAGATTTTGTATAATCTCTAGCTCAGAGAGCGGATAATTGTAATCAATGCTGCCCCCAAGGTGAGAGTTAAAAAACAAGTATATGCCGATTGGAAAAGAAAAGATCATCAACCCAAAGATTACGGACACTAGTGCAGAATATGGAATCGCGATCCCTTGAAGAACTTTGTACAACTGCAAGACTAGTGTACTTCGATGCTTGATTCGGAAAATCCTAACTTTACAAGCGTTTCTTTCATGGTTTCGCGATGATCCCCTTGCAAAAAGATGTAGTCATCTTTTGCCGTACCGCCACATGCATATTTTTTTTTGAGCTCACTAAGTGTCCCTTGCATATCATTAAGCTTGGGATCTAACCCTTCTATCATGGTGCCTTTCTTTTTGAAACGTCTTTCTTCGAGTCTTACAACAATTTTAGTACTCTCTTTGTTTAGATCACCGCAGGCACACAAATCTTCAGGAAGACCACATGTATTGCAAATTACTGCCATTAGTTACTACCTCTTTGACTTTAAACGTACTATTAAGCCTTATTGACTTTGTCAAAACTAGGTTTTTACCAAACTCTGATCATGATTAACCATTGTCAGATGAGCTAAGAAAAAAAGCAGTTGAAATGTTGTTAAAGGGCGCAACACTTCTTTCGGACCCATGCCCGTATTGTAAGGGGGTTCGAGTAATGAAGGATGGACAAGCCCTATGTATTAGTTGTGGAAAAGAACCAGATAAGCAAAAAATCCAAGACGCTGAGCTAACTCAGGAAAGTAAAGAGTCTCAACAAAAAACTGGCTCTGTCATTGAATCACTAAACAAAAAGCTTGAACAACTAACAAAGGAGCTAGATGCAGAAAAAGATTATGAAAAACAACAACAAATTCTGAAATCAATAAACTCGCTCATTGAAACGATCCAGAAACTCCAAAAATAAACAAAAGTTTTTATCTTAATGGAATAGCTTTTCCATTAAATGAGCAGTAAGAAAAAAGGAGCGCCACTTCCAGCGTCTTCAGCGGGATTATTACGCTTCTTTGAGGATGAAACGAAGGGCTACCGTTTGGATCCCAGAATCGTTGTCTCTATACCTGTTGGGTTGATCATAATTTCATGGCTGCTTGATATCTTTTTGATAAAGTAAGAAACCACGATGACAGAATCTCATAATGATGTATCAAACATTCACAGGCGTTACTCACTTACACTGCTAAATCCAACCTCAAAACGTCATTCGCTGATAATTTCGATCATTGCAGCAGCAATAACGTCATTTGTAATCGTTTTTGCTTACTTGGGAAAA
>CAZLSK010000004.1:15168-25373 GCA_964562075.1 uncultured Candidatus Nitrosotenuis sp. | reverse complement strand
TTCATAACATGAAAACCAATTTCTGGTTTAAAACATGGCTAGTTGATTATCAATTAAGAATTTGTTGATTCCTGAATGCTTAGGACAGGCCATGCTCAAATCTATCCCACGGATAAACAACGTATTCAGTATCCCTTGTTAACTTTGCATAAATTAGCTGGTGAGGATAACTTTGATTTCTTCTTGCAAATAGAGTAGCATAAACAAGATGGTCAGGTTCATCGGCTCTTTGAATTATTCTTCTAAATGTTTCACCCGTATCATAAATGTCGTCAACAAATAACGAATCTGCAGGTATTGTCTCATCATCTACGAGGATGCGTTTAATTTTTAATCTATCGGCAACTAGTCTTGCAGGCACTAAACCTCCTCGTGTTATGGTTGAAATACTGTTAAACTGCAGTTTTTTAGCTAGGATATTTTTTACCAAAATGTTTGTACAATCTTCGATTTCATTCCAATCCTTGTAATCATAAACTATCTTTTTCATCATAGAGTTGTCGCATATACTCGATATTACCTTACTGATCTATTCCCACAACTGAAATTCAAATTTGATAATTTGACTGTCCTTTATGTATAAAGAAAAGAAAACTGTAACCATTGTTCACAATAAAGAAGATTCTTGTACCATTAGATGGCTCAGACAACTCTGAGAGAGCTCTAGATGTTGCAATCTCCCTAGCAAAAAACTCGAACGCAAAGATAGTCTGTTTATATTCAATTAATATAATTCCGATTGCCGAAGCGCAAATGTTTGACCCTCTCAAGTGTCAAATTGAAGAGAAAAAATATGCAGAACAGGTAATGCAAAAGGCACAAACAACATGTGCCAAAAATGACGTTGAGTTTGTAAAGGAGATAGAATTTGGAATGCCAGGTAACACAATACTCAGTTATATCAAAAATAGGAATAACAAAATTGATCTGGTTGTAATGGGTTCACGTGGAAAAAGCGGAATAAAAGAGATCTTTTTGGGCAGTGTATCAAACTACGTCTTGCACAAATCTCCCGTCCCAGTATTAATTGTAAAATAGCGCTAAAAACATAATTCATTTAAGACATTCTTTGGTAGGGTTGACATGCGATTAAAAGGCAAAATAGCAATCATAACTGGTGCTTCAAGCGATATAGGTGCAGACATGTCAAAGCGGTTTGTCGATGAAGGGGCCACAGTAATAATGCTTGGCAGAAACATTAACTCCCTTGAAAAAGCCCGTTCAGCTATAAAAAATAAGGATTCTGCCGTTTCGATGACTTGTGATGTCACGGATGATTCCCAAGTACTAAGCATTATTGAACAGGTGGTAGACAAGTACGGTGGAATCGATGTCTTGATAAATAATGCAGCGAAAATTAATGACGCAATTCATTTCCATGAGATGAAGGATTCCGACATTGTGGATCTTGTTAACACCAACATTCTTGGAACCTTCAAAATAACAAAGGCAGTCATACCAAAGATGCTTGATAACAAAAGTGGCTGCATCATAAATATCGGATCGATATCAAGTGAACGTGCAATACCACGTGTTCATCTTGCAGTGTATTCAGCAACAAAGGCAGCGCTTGCAATGTTTACAAAATCAATTGCCGTCGAATACGCAAGACGAAACATCCGTTGCAACTGTCTTAACCTGGGTATAATCAATGCAGGTATGATAAAACCATACCTGGAGGACCCTCAGGCACGCAAAGTACTGGAGGATAGACAACCAATAAACAGAATAGGTGAACCCTCAGACGTATCCAGCGCTGCTGTCTTTTTGGCATCCGATGATGCAAACTGGATTACAGGAACAATTCTAAACATCGATGGTGGAAAATCAGCCTCAGAAGGCTAAAATCTCCCAACTTTTTCAAGTCCGCTTAATAATTAGGGTTTGGTTTTCTGCAATAGCCCTTACAATGTCCGACTTTGTTATAATGCCAACCAAAAGTGATCTCTTAACTACCGGCAGGCCACTAATTCCGTTTCTAATCATTAAAAGCACTGCTGCAGAGACATCTTCATTTGCTTCAACCGTAACTGGATTTGGTGTCATGATATCTTCGGCCCTAAACGACAAAATGTACGAGAGCTGATTCATTTTAAACTCATCTGGCTTTGGATTTAGTCTATAACTTTCCACCTCCTTTGGGTCAGCAAACTGTCTAATCCAACGAGGCATTTTTGCCGGAAGGAAGTCTCTGTTCGTAATTATACCCACAGGTCTTTTATTTCTCTCTACAACTATTCTTGATATTTTATACCTAACAAGAAGACTTTCCACAAGTAACAACGAATCCGCCGGCATTACTGTGACAACCTTTTTTGTCATTATATCAGACACCGGCAGTGATCCCGCAGACTGAGTCAAAAATACAGACGCAAGATCGGTCTTTGTCACAATGCCACCAAGTGAACCGTCATCTTCTAAGACTAAAATCGAACTAATTTTATGATTTTTCATCAGTTTGGCACAGTGATAAATATTGTCTTTTCTTGTCATTATGACCAAATCTTTTGACATAAAATCTCTGACAAGAATTTTATCGACAGGCTTTCCTCGATGTTCATAAATTGCTCTGACAAAATCCTTTTCGGTAATAATGCCTACTGGTTTTTTGTTAGCAGAAACAACTGGCATCCTTCCTACACGATGTTTAAGTAAAACCCCTCTTGCCTCAAGAAGAGTCATATTTGGCGTAACCGTTATGGCATTACGAATTACCTGATCTAAATTTGGATTTTTTAATTTCATGACTCACCTAACAAATTTTTGTTTTTAAATACAACTACAAGAATATCATGCTTGAATATCACCATTGAAAATAATGATATTTATTTAATTTGACTGGAGATTGAATCAGATCATGTCACAAATGACTCTTGACGTTATTCATGAACACATGAACAAAGTCATGGAAACCAAAGTTGACTCTATAATTAGCAAACCTACTTTAATTGATCCTGAAATGAGCCTCTCCCAAGTTATAGGCAAGCTTTCCGAAATAGATGTCTTTGATGCCTTTTATAGGCACAAAAATTCTACGCTGCATCTTAGTATACGAGATCTACTTCAGAGTAAGGACATTGCGCGCATGACGGTGGAACCATTATTGCATCCAATTCCAAGCCTCTCAAAAAACGACACCGTTGACAAGGCCGTAAACATCATCACAAACAATAGAACAAGGGCAGCACCAGTAGTTGAAGATGATCAAGTCATTGGAGTGGTACAGGCAAAACGCATACTTGAATTAATTTCGGCGCTTGACAACAAGTGGATAAAGGCAAATCAAATCTTTACACCAAATCCCATCATTATCGACAGACTGACTCCATTGAGCACAGCAAGAAGAATCATGGTTAATAATAGAATAGATCACCTCCCAGTCGTAAGTAAAGACAAAATATCTCAGGTTCTTACTTCTTACCATCTTCTTCAAACGATTCTGCCGCCTGAGCGAGTAGGAAGGCGTGACATTGGATCAAAAAAAATACACAGCCTAGAATCCCCCGTTGGAAATCTTGGGACAAGCCGTATGGCAAACTGCTCACCCCTCGATGATCTGAATGGTATTTTGTCTTCCATGCTTCAAGCAAATACAACATTTTGTCTTGTCTCATTGCGAACTGGTTTGCAAGGAATAATCACATACAGAGACATTCTAAATTTACTTGCAACAAAAGAAAAGAGTGCAGTTCCACTTTATTTTGTTGGAATGCCAAGGGAGGACAACGCAAGCATCATTACAAGCAAGTTTGCCAAGGTTCTTGACAGAGTAGCCAAAGTTTATCCCGACATTCAAGAAGCAAGAGTCTATGTAAAGAAGATCCACGGACAGGGAAGCAGATACAATTACGAAGTATCAACCGTCATTCTAACTCCAATCAAAAGATACATTTTTGCTAGAAACGGATTTGATCTTAGCAAGGTGTTTGACGAAATATCTGGAAGAATTCTTCGAAATCTGGCAAGAAGAGCAAAGAAGCGTTACAGACTCAGCATAAGAAAAAGGATGTACCAAACTTTCTAAAAATGTGGTGCGACTTTTGAACCAACAAAAACAAAGTCCATTAAAAAAAGTTACAAAACAATCACAAAATGAAAAATCTCTTCTTTTGGGCTTTCCAGGAAATGGGCTGATTGGCACATTTACCATCTCATATCTGATTTCACACCTAAAAATGAAGTTAATAGGAGAGGTTAATCACCCTGACATGCCGCCCACTCTATTCATAGAAAATGGCGAAATATTCAGTCCCATCAGGATATATAAAAAAGACAATCTTTATGCAATAATCTCTGACGTTCCGATCTATCCTGAGATAGCATATGAATTTGTAGGCTCTGTTGCAGAATATTGTCTCAAACAAAAAATAAGCAAGGTTATGGTTCCAAGTGGAGTTGACACGGAAAGCGTTGACAGTAAAGACATCAAAACATACGGCCTAGTGACTGATGAATCACTTGAGAAACTGATGTATGAAAATGACATACCAAAGTTTTTGGCAGGTACAATCATTGGCACCGACGCTACAGTCATCAATACCTTTAGGAATTATAAGATACCACTTTTGGTTTTGTACACCTCATGCCATCCATATTTTCCAGATCCACAGGCATCAATATACGCAATAACCTCACTTGCAAAAGTTCTAAAAGTTCAGGTGGACACATCAGACATTCAAAAGCGAATTGATTATTTGAAAATTCAACACAGAAATCTCATGCAAGAGGTCTTGGGGGCATTACAACAAGAAAAACAACTTCCTTCAGCAGTGCCTCCGATATACAGGTGAAAGGGATATGGTACGAAAGCGATCTGATGATGAATTTCTGAGATTACCTATTATGTGGTATGGCGACGATTTCGAACAAAGGACACTCAGTCCTCTTTCATACCTCAAAGAACAAGAATCAAAATGGGTTTTAGAATTTGATTTACCACTTGTTGACAAAAAGGACATCAGCGTTTACATAAATGAGGAGGGAATGATTGTTGTTGAAGCAAAACTTCGAGAGACCTACTATGATCCAAAGGTGGGTTCACGCTACAAATTTGAATATTTCAAAAAAATATCAAGCCTCCCAAAAAACATAGATACAAAAAAGATCATCGCCCGCTTTGATGAAGGCAGACTGGTAATAACAATGCCAAAGCTTTTCCGGGGGACACCAATAAAGATAGAGTAACTATGAGAAAAGCTCGCTTATCTTTTCCTTGTATTGACTTGTGAGCCTTCCAAACTCGGCAAAATCCTCTTCTGTAGGAGATTTCATTCTCATGGCGTACTGGGATAAAAAGACCGAAAAGGCGTTTCCAACTAGCAGATTAAAGCATGCATCCGCAAGGTTTACTCCCGGAAATGCGTTTTTTATAAAGGGTTGATAAGACTTTGTTTGCTGTAGCAAAAGATCCAAGTGGTTTTTCATAAAATCATGAATGTCCTTTTGCATATTTCCATATATCATAAACAACCATTAAAACTATTTCAGTAAATTATCAGGTCTGAATTTCGAAGTTTTATTTTATCAAATTTGAAAATCTGCGTTATCTAATTAAATAAATTTGAGAAAATATTGTACAATGGCAAAAGACGATAAAGCCAAAACTACTGAACTTGTACCGGTGTGGCCATTTAACTGGTCAAGCCTAGACAGAGCCTTCGATAACTTTAGGCGAGAGTTTGAAAAATCCCTTGCTTCCTTTCCAGCCTTGCCGGGACTGCCCAAAACATCAACCATGTCATGCGATATTGTTGATGAAGGAGATAGGTATGTTGTAAAACTAGATCTGCCAGGAGTAAAAAAAGACGAAATAAAACTGAGTGTGTTTGATAACTCCTTAGAGGTAACCGCACAGCACAAGGAAGAAGAGGAAGAAAAGAAAAAGAACTATGTCAGAAAAGAAAGAAGCGAGATTTCCTACTATCGAACACTCCCTCTGCCTGATAAGGTCATCTCAGACAAGGCACAAGCAAAGCTAACAGATGGCGTTTTGAATATCACAATACCAAAGGCAGTGCCCACTCCAAAACCAAAAAGTAGCACCATCCAAGTTCAGTAAATTTCTTTATTTTTTAATAGATGTGTTCGCTCCACTCAGAGCCTAGCGCTATTGATGCAATAACTGTTTTTTCTGTAGTCTGACATTTTATGTGCTCTTCTGGCAAAAATTCGGCAAATATCTCCTTTAGCAATTGCTCAGTAAATAGGGACCATGTCATGCCTAGCTCATGCTGTATTATGAAGTGGTGAATGTTGCCTTCGAGTCGATGATCCGAATTCATACCAGAAGCGCGCATATAATCCTCAAGGGTCTCAATGCAGCGCTTCAAATCGTATCTTCCCTTCATAAACATGACAGATTCTTTGATGACTGGTTTTATGACATCGACCACATCGTTGATGTCTTCGCCATCAAGCTCAGCACCGAGAGTTTCGAGGATTTTTTTTGGCACCGGCAAGACGCCAATTTTATCGGCAAATCTGTCCCACGTAAGATATTTCTCTAAAATCTGCTTTACCAAAACGTTATGAGAGATGTTCTTTTGCATTGCCTCGGTTTCCAACTCTTCAACCACCTTGGCTGGCAGCCTATACGTGATGCTACGTGTTGTTTCTTTTTTAGGTGAATGAGGCTTTCTTTTTGGAATGTCGGTTTCCAATACAAGTTTGTGGCGCTGGTGATATTTTAATTAATTAGCGGGGAAGACGATACTTTTCCAATAATTCCTTATGTAGAGCCGCGTCGTTGTAGGCACGAACGACATCAAACTTTGTAACTACCCCTTCAATAGAATCATCTGTTGTCACTGGGATGCCACTGATCTTGTTTTTAATCATAAGGTGGGCCGCATTTGCCAAGTCATCATCTGGCTCTACGGTCAAAATCTCGTTTTTCATCAATTCTTCCACCCTTACCGAAGAATCCTTTGGAAGTAGATAATCCCTACTCTCACTATTTGACTGCTTGAAATAGTCGCTATGAGTTAGAAAGGTATTGGTGGTAATTATCCCGCTTACATGACCTTCATTATCCGTTACTACTAGCCTTGAGACATTGTTTTTGTTTAGTATTACAAGTGCATACTTGAGTTTATCAGAATTTCTACAAGTTATCGGCTTTTCGTTCATGTAATCCTTTACCTTGTATCCTCCCACATAATTATCGCCAAATGCTCTAGTAATGTCAGTTTGTGTAGTGATACCGATTAGATTTCCTTCCTCATCTGTAACTATGATGGAACCAATTTTGAATGTGACCATTCTGGCTGCACACTGGTGCAAAAAATCTTGTTGCTCAGATACAACAGTAATTAGATTTTTTTTCATTACCTCTTTGGTTGGTATGTTGCTTAGTGTTCTCTTTGTACTGTCTTTTTCAAGAAATCTACTGATATCGCGCTCAGTTATGATGCCAACAGCCTTCTTACCTTTGATTATGACTATTCGCTTGATAAAGTTGGATTTCATAAGAAGCAAAGCACTGTGTAACGAATCGTGTGGTGTTACAGTATAAACGGGGCTTGAGTACTGCTCTCCTTTCATGATATGTTTACTGCCCATATGCGATATAAGACAACACTACGATTTTCAGTTCTGGCAGGTAAATAAGGGGAGTTCCTAAACAACATGATTAGGAACAACTTCTACTTCCACATTACCACCATTGAATTTGGAAGTTATTGCCTTGATCCTGCTTTTGTAGAGGAAGTGTTTCTTTCCTTCGGTTGTGATGGCACCTGAGATTCCAAGGAGCTTGTTATCATAAAGTATTTGCAATCTCCTGTAAACGGTGCTGATTGGGATATTGCAATCAGCACTAATCTCAATTGCTGCCTTTGGGACAGTCATTGTTGAGTCAATTATTGCTCGACAGTATTTGTCTGACATGATCTCAAGCAATGTGTCTTTTCTTTCATCTTCGATTTTTCTTCCCTCAAATTGGATTTGCATAGCATAATATTGTTATTTTTTAATATAACAAGTAGGACTGCTTTGCATTGCAGTGCATTCAATCTCCTTATCTTGAGAAAACGCAAAAATCCATGCATGGTTGAGACAAAATTCCCTAAATTTGAGTGGGGAACAGTTTGTGAGAAAAACTCTGGTCATACTCAAAATGAATGGGGAATAAAAAGAAAATCACAAAATAAAATAATTGCCTATACAGTAGCCTGGGATAAGAGTCAAGAATAAAAAATTCTACTTATTTTACTATTAGAATAGGTATGATAGACTTGTGTAGGACGTAATTTGATACGCTTCCAAAAAAGACTTCTTTTAAGGCTCCTCTTCCCCTCGCACCCATCACAATAATGTCAAATTTTTTGTCTTTTGCAAATTTGACGATTGTATAGCCGGGATCCCCAAAAGTAATTTTTTGTTCAAGCAGTATGCCATTTTGTGCAGCGTGTCTTTTTGCAAACTCCATTGTGCTTTCAGCATCTTTGAGTAGATGTTTTTCAGGATAGATCGATCGGGGAGCACGAAATGCTACATGAGGAGGTCTTTGAATTACATAAATTCCCGTAATCTTTGCCTGGCATTGTCTGGCAAGACCTATTGCTAAGTTCAATCCACGAATCGAGTTCTTCGAACCGTCCAGTGGTACGAGTATATTTTTGAATTGTGTGTTTATCATACTCTTTTACTTTGTAAAAATATTATTAAAGCCGACTGCAAATTATCATTACTGGTATTGACTTGAATTCATTATAAGCAAACTTTTTTGCTACAACATCTTTCTCAAAAATGAAATTCAGATTCTGCAGTCAAATACTGGTATTGATTGAATTTGTTAATGTTAAAAGCAAGTGATCTTACCGTTGGCCAGCACATGACTGCTTACCCAGTTTCTGTTCTTCCAGAAATCTCGCTTTTTGAGACAATAAATTTCATGGCGAGGCGAGGAATCGGAAATATCCTTGTAACTGAAGACGATGGAACTCCTTTAGGAATACTCACAGAAAGAGAAATTCTGGCTCAGCTTGCATTTCATAAACACCTTCCAAACATCCAAGTGAACCAAATTAAACTACAAAAATTTGAAAAACTCACGCCTGATGTTTCAATTTACGAGGCTGCAAAGATATTACTCACTAAAAAAACAAGATTGTTAGTATTCTCCGAACATGACGTACCTGTGGGAATAATTACCGCCTCTGATCTGCTAAGGGCGTTCAGAAAAACGGAATATTCCCCTTTAATTTCATCATTTGTCAGCAAGAAGATCTACATGTGCGCTTACAATGATAAAATTCTTGATGCGGTGGAATTGATGCATAAAAAAAGAATTGGCAGTGTTATAATTGAGCAACTCGAAGATAACTATGGCATTTTCACAGAACGCGATCTCATCTTTAAGGTTTTAAATAACAAAGTTCAGCTGAGTGAAAAACTCAAACTATATTCAACATATCCACTGGTGACTGCAGATGAAGGAGTTACAGCCAAGGAAGCCAGTAGCATAATGGCCGCAAAAAATATCAAAAGACTGGTTTTAACAAAAAACGATGACATTGTAGGAATCGTAACTGCACGAGACCTCGTTGATGCCTATTATCACCATGTGTCGGATTTACTTGCGGCAGATAGCTAAGAAATTAGATTTCTCTTCATTCTTAAAAATATCTAGCATCAAATTACGCCTAGCTGCTGTTCGGTTAGCAATCAAGAATAATAATCATGACCTAATTTTAATAGTCTGAAAATATCTGTTCAATGCATGAGAGACGACGAATATTGTGATTGTGGATCTTGTGGCCACGAGCTCAAACGTGAATGTTATCTAAAAGAATGCAAGTGCTGCCTCAGTGATCATCAAGGTGCATTTGGTAAAAACAGATAAGCGTTGACGCACAAAAAGAAGCAATTTGAGGCATATGGAAAAAACCACCAAACTCAATGAGAGAGGCAAAATCAGTAAAAACGCCCTAAAAATTCTACAAAACAGGTATCTGCTACAGAATGAAAAAGGGCAAACAATAGAAAATCCAACACAGCTATTCCGGCGGGTTGCTCATGCAATAGCCTCAGTTGAATCAAAATATCATAAAGAACCAAGGCAAATAGAGAATGAATTCTTCAAGATTTTATCAAGCTTAGAGTTTCTTCCAAATACCCCAACTCTCATGAATGCGGGAACAAAAATTGGTCAGCTTTCTGCCTGCTTTGTGCTTCCTGTGGAGGACTCGTTGCAAGGAATTTTT
>CAZLSK010000004.1:0-15158 GCA_964562075.1 uncultured Candidatus Nitrosotenuis sp. | reverse complement strand
TGAGGCGCTCAAGTGGACAGCTATTATCCATCAAAGTGGTGGCGGAACTGGCTTTGATTTTAGCCAACTGAGACCACAAGGTGAACCTGCAACATCAATTGGTGTTGCAGCATCAGGACCCATCAAATTTATGACGATTTTTGATAAGACCACAGAAATCATAAAGCAAGGGCGCATGCGTCGTGGCGCAAATATGGGAATACTAAGAGTTGATCATCCAGATATTTTAGAATTCATTACGTGCAAGTCACAAAAAAACTTCTTGAACAACTTTAACATTTCTGTTGGAGTAACCGATCAGTTTATGGAAGCGGTTTCAAAAAAGAAAGAATTTTTTCTCATCAACCCACGAAATAAAAAAGTAGTTGGAAAACTAGACGCAAATAAAGTCTTTAATCTGATAACAGAGCAAGCTTGGAAGACTGGCGATCCAGGATTAATCTTTCTTGATCAAATCAACAGGGAAAATCCAACTCCAACAATTGGAAAGATAACTGCAACAAATCCATGCGCGGAGGAGCCACTTCTCCCATGGGAATCATGCAATCTAGGATCAATTAATCTGTCCAAAATGGTAACAAACAAAAAAATCAATTGGCAAAAACTCCGAAAACTGGTACACCTTGGAGTAAGATTTCTTGATGATGTAATAGATGCCAATAACTATCCAAATAGTAAAATTTCTAAGATGACTTACTCAAATAGAAAAATTGGTCTTGGTGTGATGGGTTTTGCAGACGCGTTAATCAAAATGAACATTCCATACAATTCAGAAAAAGCTCTTGTTCTAGCAATGAAAATCATGAGATTTATTCAAAATGAGGCACACAGAGCTTCGCGTAAGCTTGGTAGGGAAAAAGGTAACTTCCCAAATTTCAAAAAAAGCATCTGGTACACACAAAAAAAATACAAAAATATGCGTAATGCGACTGTAACTACCATTGCTCCAACAGGCACGATTTCAATTATTGCAGGCTGTTCCTCAGGAATCGAACCGCTCTTCGCAGTATCATTTGTCAGAAATGTCATGGATGGAACAAAACTGCTAGAGATAAACCCAATCTTTTTGGAACTATTAAGAAGTAAAACCCCACAAAAACTCTTTTCCAAAATTGCAGAAAGCGGTTCAATTCAAAAATTCAAATTAATACCACAGGATATCAGAAAAATCTTTGTTACAGCATTGGATATCGATCCATCTTGGCATGTAAAAATGCAAGTCGCATTCCAAAAATACACAGACAATGGTGTAAGTAAGACGATCAACCTACCCGAAGACTCTGACCCACGCCAAGTTCGAGATGCTTTTCTACTTGCTTACAAGCTTGGTTGCAAAGGAATCACCGTCTACCGATATGGAAGTAAACCAAACCAAACACTACGTGTAGGCAAGGTTGCAGGATTTTCAAAGAACCAAGTGATTGCAGACTCGGAATTTGCAGGTGGTTGTGATGCCGTCACATGCCCCCATTAGACAGATTCATCTCTCTTATACTACATACTATAGAACAAATAACTCATCAATGATATCACATCTGGGAGAGAACAATCACTTTGGTTAAATTAACTGATGAAATAGTTTCATTAATCATAAAAGAAGGAAATGTGGTGTATGTGGGAAGCGTCGATAGGCTTGGTGTTCCAAACATATCTCCACGATATGTAATGGCAATACTTGACGATGAAAAAATGATATTTGCAGATGTCTTCATGAATAAAACCTATGCCAACATCAAATCGTGGCCAAAAGTTACCGTTGCAATTGTAGACAAAATCAACAGGAGCGGATTTCAGCTAAAAGGAGATGTTGAGGAAATCACAGATCCAAATCTGATCCTGCAGGCAAAAAACAAGCTAAGAGAGCTTGGCTTTACTACGGGTCCAACAGTCGTGTGGGCCATAATTATAAAGGAAATCTATTCCATAAAGCCAAGCGAGTCCTCAAAACTGCCGTTAATGTCAGGATATGGTTAGGTTCATCCATTAGCAAGTTAAAGGATAAACTCGAACCTTCTTTCCTTGTAATCTTTATCCAACGTGCCGGTAATTGGGATCTTGTTTCCGCAAAACTTGCATTTATTTTCATCATCCAAATCCCATTTTAGAATATCAAAGCCAAATCTTTTCACAACTACCTTTTTGCATTCGGAACAATACGTGCTCTCATATGGATGACCTGGGACGTTTCCGATGTAGACGTACTTGAAACCTTCATTTTTTGCTACATTGTAATGCGCCTCTAATGTTTCTACCGGCGTTGGTTCAAATTCCATCATCTTGTAGTCGGGATGAAATCTCAAAAAATGAACAGGCATCTCAGGACCAAAGTTATCATAGACAAATTTGCACATCTTTTTTGCAGCTTCCAAATTGTCACCAACCTTTGGCACAACAAGATCCGTTATCTCTACGTGGATGTTAGTCTTCTTTAGCTCAAGCAAGGTATCAAAGACTGGTTGTGAATTTGGGATTCCAACATATCGTCTGATAAATTCCTGTTCACCGTTTCCCTTAAAGTCAACCGTAATGCAATCAAGGAACTCTGTCATCATTTTTACAGATTCGGGTGTGCAGTAACCGTTTGAGACAAATATGTTAAACAAACCCTGCTTTCTTGCCAAGACCCCACAATCTCGGGCAAACTCGATAAAAATAGAAGGCTCATTGTAAGTATAAGCGATCCCATGGCACTTGCGGTCTATGGCATCCTTAACAAGCTCCTCAGGTGTATAGTCTTGACCCTCGACCTTTCTTCTTTGGCTAAGGTCGAAATTTTGGCAGTACCTGCATAGCCAATTACAACCGGTGGTGCCTATTGAAAAAATTCTTGTTCCCGGTCTATAGTGAATTACGGGTTTTTTTTCTATCGGATCTATGTGAACCGCAGCAACCTTACCATAAACAAAAAGCATGAGCTTACCATCTTTGTTTCCTCGTATTCCACACAAACCGATTTGGTCTTTTCCCATCTCACAATATCGGGCGCAAGCTAGGCATCTTACTTTGTCATTTGGTAGCCTTTGATACAGGACCGCCTCTTTGAACATTTGATCCATCTTTCAATTCGTTCGATATTAATGCGGAAATCAATTATCAAGTTTGGAAATTATAACTTGTGCTAATTTAGGATAAATCCCTTGCAAAGTATAATGTCACAAAGAATCTTTGTAGAGAGTACGCATGATACTCCAACATTTAAGAAACAATTTGAAATCGTAGAAAGAAAAGGACTTGGACATCCAGACACTATTTGCGATTTGGTAATGGACAAAGTTTCAATCGAATTATCAAAGTTGTACATAAAAGAAACCGGAACAATACAACACCACAACATGGACAAAACTATGCTTGTGGCAGGTCAGACAGAAAACAAATTTGGTGGAGGTCGTGTCACAAAACCACTCAAGCTCATCGTAGGAGATAGGGCTACACTACTTTCAGAAGATCACAAAGTCCCAATTGGTGATTTTATAATTACTACAGCAAAGGCTTGGTTTAAAAAAAATCTAAAAAATATTGGAGAAAAAAACATCGAGTTTCAAATGGAGATAGGACCAAGCTCAAAAGAACTCCAATCGATCTTCAAAAATCCACAATCATTTGCCTCAAACGACACATCAGCACTTGTTGGATACGCCCCATTTACTGAGACGGAATTAATTGTTTTTGAAACCGAGCAATACATTAACTCAAAAAAATTCAAAACTGAGTTCCCAGCCTCGGGCGAAGACGTCAAGATAATGGGTTTTAGAAATGGTAATTGGGTTGATCTTACTGTAGCAATTGCCTTTGTTGACAAATATGTAGAATCAGTAGATGACTATTTTAGAAAAAAACACCAGATGCTTCAAGCTATAAATGAATTTGCGAAAACAAAGACGGATTTAAAAATTCACACCGCCATAAATTGCCTTGATGATCAAAATAAGGGAATGGATGGGATCTATCTTACCGTACTTGGAACATCTGCAGATAATGCCGATTCAGGCGAAGTTGGAAGGGGCAATAAAGCAAATCGAGTAATTTCCATTAGTAGACCAGCCGGCGCAGAAGCACTTGCTGGAAAAAACCCAGTAAGCCACATTGGGAAAATCTACAATTCGATGTCCTTCAAGCTCGCGGAGGAAATCCACAACAAAGTCTCTGGGCTTGAGGAGGTTTTTGTTTGGATGTATAATGTAATTGGCAGGCCAGTAAATGACCCAAAGGCAGTGGTGGTAAGACCAATAACAAAAAATGGCAAACTTGAAAGATCTCAACAAACCCAGATAACAGAAATAGTAAACGGCAACCTTGAAAAAATGGATGAGTTTTGTAAAAAATTACTTTCAGAGGAAATCCAAATTGCCTAGTCTATCCTTTAATTACACCTAATGGAACAAGTCTTGCAACCTTGGTTGCAATTCCAAGCTGGTGTGAGATCTCTGCAACAGTATCTACATCTTTGTAAACTTGGGGGGCTTCTTCCACCACATCATACCTTGTAATTGATTTCAAAAAGACTCCTTTTTGTTCAAGATCGTCAATCACTTGTTTGTAGTTGTAGGTTTTGTGTGCAGCAGTCCTAGACATGAGTCTTCCTGCCCCATGGACTGTGGACCCAAAGGTTAGCTCAAGTGAGTTTGGTTTTCCCAATAAAACCCAGCTCGCAGATCCCATGGAACCAGGAATGAATGTAGGCTGACCAATGCTGCTGTATTTAGGAGGGATTTCGGGACTTCCTGCAGGAAATGCTCGGGTTGCTCCTTTTCTATGAACAACTACTTTTTTCTCCGCCCCGTTGACTAGATGTGTTTCAGCCTTTGCACTGTTGTGTGCAATATCATACACCAATTTCATATCCAAATCAGCCTCTGATTGGCCAAAAACATGCTCAAAGGACTTTCTTATCCAATGGGTGATGGCCTGCCTGTTACTCCAAGCGAAGTTCATTGCGGTTTTCATTGCCTTTTTGTACGATTCGCCCTCTTCAGAAAGATTTGGAACGCATGCAAGCTGTCTGTCTGGAAGCTCAATCCCATACCTTTGGTAGCTTCGCTCACAAACCTCAAGGTAATCTTTGCAGATTTGATGTCCAAAACCCCTTGAACCACAATGTATCAAAACCGTAATGTCCCCTTCATTGTGCAAGCCCATCAATTGGGCTGCTTCTCTATCAAATATTTTGTCGATTTTTTGAACTTCAAGAAAATGATTCCCAGAACCAAGACTTCCAAGCTGGGGCACACCCCTTTTATGTGCAGTTGCCGAGACCTTGTTTGGATCAGCACCATCCATATGACCATACTCTTCACACATTTCTACGTCATCTTTTGTGGCATAACCATTATTGAGAAGCCATGGAACCCCCTGAACAAGAACCTCATCAAGCTGTGAACTAGATAGATCTATGCAACCCTCCGCTCTATGTTTACTCCATCCTGCTGGTATTGATGCAAAAAGATCCGTCACAAGCTCTTTTAGCTTTGGTTTTAGCTGCGCCTCTGTAAGATTGGTTCTAATCAACCTGACGCCGCAGTTGATATCATAACCGACACTGCCGGGGCTGATGATTCCTTCTTCATAATCCATTATCGCAACTCCACCAACAGGAAACCCATAACCCTGATGGCCATCTGGCAAGACGACGACATTTTTTTGAACGCCAGGCAACATGGTAACATTAACCGCCTGTTCAAGTGTTCTATCCATAACCATCTTTGCTAACAAGTGTTCATTTGCAAAAATTCTGACAGGAACCTTCATCCCACTTGCAAAATCTGTCTCAATTCGGTATTCTAGATCGCCAACCTTCTTGATATTTTCCATCATTTTACAAAATCACATAATATGTGTAATCTCACTGAGAGGTTTTCGTGGGGTAATTTCTGGTTTTTCTGCAGTAAAACCAACTACCAGCAAGGCTATTGGTCGCAACGATGAGGGAATGTCAAGAATTCGTGAAACCGCTTCCTCATCAAAGGAACCTACCCACACTGAACCAAAACCTAAAGAATGAGCTGCAAGCTGAGCATAGGTACAGGCAATGGTCGCATCCTGTAGGGAATACAGTTCTTCCCCTCTCTTTCCATATTCTTTGGCAGACGATTGGGGATCTGCACAAAAAACAAACACCACAGATGCATCTTCAATAAAGATTTGATCATGAGCCGCAGCTGCCAATTTCTTTTTTAAATCCTTTTTTGTAATCACAAATATCTGATAGGATTGCAAATTCCCAGCAGAAGCTGCTGTTGCTGCTGCGTTAAGAATTTTTCTTATCAATTCATCTGGCATCCTTTGCTCTTTGAAGGCACGAATTGAATGTCTGCTGGATATCAAATCAAAAAATGACATAATCTGATTTCATACATCGATCACTTTAACTGAACTATGATTATCATGCCTGAAAATAACCGTGAAATTTTTGAATTTTTGGTAAAACTGATTTCTGTATGCGTACTGTAAGTAGCAACTAACAATGTGTGATTAGAATCATCTCTCTAGAACAAAACTTTTTTTGATCACCGGTACTTCCTTTACCGTGTGTATTATCATGTCTGCACGCTTTCCAATACCAACAGGTTCTATCTCCCCCAGAAGCTCTTGGGTTCTTGAAAGTTTACGAGATTTTTCAGCATAAACTGTGAAAAGAACGTCATCCTTTGAGACAGGATCTCCAATTTTCTTGTTGAACACAATGCCCGCCCCCTCATCTTTTGGTGCGCCGGCACTACGTGCAATTTCAACAATTGCGTTGTTATTGATCCAAAGCATCTGTCCTTCCTTTTTTGCCTTAATCTTTAGAATGTCCTCACCAACAACCAAATCCTTTGGCTTGATATTGCGGTTTCCTCCCTGCATTTCAATTATTTCGCGTAGCTTCGCTTCGGCCTTTCCATTACGAATGATCTCCCTAGCTAACTGATAACCGCCTTTTTTCCCAGTTATTTCAAAAATTGAGCCTGCTATATTACACGCTTTGTCAATCAGGTCTGGCACGTTGGCTTCATTCATCAAAACCTCAAGAGCCTCTTTTGCCTCAAGTGAAGGACCAACCGTTAAACCGACTGGTTGTTCGCCATGTGTTAGAACACAATGAGTGTGGATGCCAAGACGTCTTCCTAACTCTATAAGATCTTTGGCAAGATGATCAGCTTCTCTGATCGTCTTTACCTTTGTTCCGCGTCCTGTTGGAATGTCGATAACCAAATGTGTTGCACCTACTGCTTTTTTCTTGCTCATAATTGAGGGCAAAAGCAAGGGATCAATATACAACGAATATTCGGTTCTCACAAATATGTCATCTGCAGGAGCTAGATCAAGGGCGCCTCCCCACACTATACAACCTCCACATTTTTTTACAATCCTTTTCATTTCCTCATTTTTGATGTTGACTGGCATCAATACCTCTGCTCTATCAGCGGTTCCGGCAGCAGAAGTTATTGCCCTTGAGGATGTTTTTGGAATCACAAGACCTGCAGCAGCAACTATCGGAACAACCAAAAGTGTAGTTTTATCACCAGGTACTCCACCAATACTGTGTTTGTCCACTACCTTTTTTCCTAAATTCAGTTTTTTTCCTGTTTCAACCATTGAAAGTGAAAGGCTTGTTGCTTCATCAAGATCAATTCCTTGTATGTGCAGTGCAGTCACAAACGAGGCAATCTCACCTTCGTTCAAGTCCCCACGCACTACGCCTTTTACTATCTCATAAATCTCCTTGTAAACCAGCTTTTTTCCTTCCAGTTTATTTCGAATAAATTGGAGTGATCTTGGAAAAGTGGAAATCTCGACATCCACAGAGTTTGGCACGGTGCCTAGCAACAATCTAATTTCTTCGTTTATTCCCACATGTCCTTTTTTGACGGATTTGGTTGTTACATTAACTATTGCCGTGATGTCCTTTTTTGATTTCAGCACAACTCTGCCTGATGCTGTCACGCCAATCTCGTCTGCGTCTGCCTTGTTTAGGTAAACTATCGGCTTTCCGCCAGATTCTATCCCTAATGTATCAATCTTCAGATGCATGATGAATTATAAAAAGACCGGAATTTTACATATGTAGCGATTATCAACATTGATTTTTGCCAAGTTATATTTAATCGACTTTGGATTTTCATCAATTATGGCTAAATTAAAAAAAATCCTTGTTCCACTGGATGGCTCAAAAAATTCTTTGAGGGCATTAGATCAGGCAATTTCGATTGGAAGGAAATCTGATGCCACAATTACTGGTTTTCATGTAATTAAATTCCCAATTGTGTTTAGTAGACAAATTAAAAAACAATACCAAAAAAACGCAGAACAAATTATGAACTCTGCCTCAAAACTTGTTAAAAAATCCGGTTTGACGTTTAATCGAATCATCCGCTTTAATGGGTATGTTGGAGCTGAAATTGTCAATTTTGCACAGAGTAAGGAATTAGATCTAATTGTTATCGGCTCTCGTGGACCAAGCCCAATTGGCCAAATCTTTATTGGAAGCGTTGCAAACTATGTGCTTAACAAATCAAAACTGCCAGTGTTGTTAGTTAAATAGACTCTTTCATTTTCAATACTGAAAATCAGAAATCTGAATTTATCTCACTGGCTCCTTAACATGATGATGAAGATTGATGAGCAGCCAGATGAGGATTACGAAGTAGTAAAAATAGAACAATTAGGACTAGTGGATCCTCTTACGGGAGTAATGATTCTCAAATCAGTGGACGGAAAAGAGTTTCATATCACAGCATTTTCTTCTGAGGTTGCGCAACACATTGCATATTTTATGGAGGGGAAACGTGAAACACTTCCTACCATCTACAACATGTTTGAGCAAATTTGTGAAGAAAGCGAACTGGTCTTGGTTGGTGTCAAAATTTACGAAAGTGGTGGAATATTTAGGGCAAATCTCTACTTTACTGGCAGAAAGGAAGTAGTACTGCGAAATTATAGGGCCTCCGATGCCATAGCACTTGCAACATTTTACAGTGTACCGATATTGGTTAGAAAAAACCTACTAAAAGAGCCACCTCCAAAACCCGTAGAAAATTCTAAAAAAGAATCTGGCACTACATCATGAATCCAACAATTCTCATCGTTTTCTTCATATCTGTACTTTTAGCAGTAGGTCAACCAAGTTATTCAGAATTAACTGTCCCCATCCTACCTGTAGCACATTATGACATTGCGGAATTAATGATGCAAAAGTATCAACTCAAGGTAGACCAACAAGAATTTACTGTCTTTTACAGGCTTAGTACTCTTAAAGCCATAGGAGAGGGAACCTCTGAGGATTATGATGGCAAAGTTGTCTCAATAGAGATAAACCATGAACGTAACTCCTTGATAGTCAACCTCGATAACATTAAACAAGATGATCTAATGTCGCTAAGGTTTCCCCAAGAGTTGATTTCGGCTGAAAAAGGAAAATTCACCCTACTGGTGGATGGAAAAAAAATGGGTTATGAGTGGTCGGTACAAGAGGATTCTCGCAATTTAATTTTCATCATACCAGAGCATACAACAAAAGTTGAAATCATAGGAACCCGGGTGATACCTGAATTTACTTCAAGCGTGCTTGTTTTTTCTCTGATCACATCAATACTGTTGGTGGCACAAAGATTATACAAAAACTCTAAAACGAATTAATCCTACCCATATTCTTCAAATCTTTCAGAAAGCAGAGTAAGACAAATATCCCATGGGCTTACAACCTGATCTCTAAACACTACGTAGGGGTGTATCATACCAAACATTATGCTTGCTAGCTCATTTATCTTGATGTCTTTTGAAATTACTTTGGCATATTCCAAGTTGAAGCCCACAACCGGCATATCAAGAAAGTTATTTACATCTCGCAAATAGTTTAGATCCATTGCAATCTTTTCAATGATTATTCTGTCGCTTATGAATTGATTTGTATTTTCCAGAAGTACCTTTCGTGTTCTGTTCTTTAGCATCAGGTTGATTATATCATTGACCTTAGCCCCAATCTTAAAGGTCACAATCTTCTTTTTGGGCAGCTCAGAAATTGTCATCTCTGTCAACGAGGTTTTGCCTACTTCAAGCAGCTTTCTAGCAGATATTGCAGAGTATCCACCTAGTGTGTTTGGTAAAATGGAAAATGCCCTACCGGTTTGTTTCCATTGTTCTATGATCTCCCTTAGCTTGGTTAATCCTGAAACTCTGGTTACATTAGGAGACATTATGCTTTCTGCTGTTGTATCCTCAAAAGTTCTCGAAGTGGGATTCGCTAACGTCTTTTCAATGACTTCTTTTCCGCCTATGACCCCAATCGGCTGATTCTCTTTATCTGTGACTACCAATGAGTCACTCATTGACTCTAGGTAAGGCACCAGAAGACCTACGGCTTCATGGACTTTGCTTTTTGCTTCTATGGATACGCATGGCGTATTCATCAATGATAATGGTAAAAGGTCCCTAATCGCAAACTCGGAAATCTTCATCTACAAACAGGTTATCACTGTAATAGTTAACTGATATTTTGATTATCAAATCTGAGAAATCCCACTGAGGTATATTTTGGATGATTTTACGCAGGTTATGTTATAATTTTTAAGACCGCCTCAAACTGTGTAGATCGATGTCAAAATATTTGATAATTTTCCCCCTCTTAGCTGTTTTGTTCTCATTTGGTGCAGCTTATGGTCAGCATCATGGAGGTCAGGCCGCACCCCCAGTGAGCTTTGGCGGCAAAGAGGTAACAGTTGAGACTACTCTTCAACCGCTTGACTTTATCCCAGGAAAGCACACCAGTGCAAATCTCAAAGTAAGATTCTTTGACAGTCTGACAAACACTAACATTGAAAGGGTAACTTACCGCGTGCAGATCTTTTCTGGAGACAAGCTAGTTGCATCTCAAATGTTTTATGATAAAGACGGCGAACTGGATGTTATAGTTCAACCAAACCCAGATTGTGCGGAAAAGGAGCTTTGGCGCTGCACCAAGTATGAAGGAGAGACGGATCCCGTTGTCCCAAGTGCACTGACCTCCTCAAGTTCAAGTACACCAATAATTAAAGGTCCCGTGTTTGACAAAAGTGGCATATACACAATCAAAATAGCCATAATCGGTGCAACAAACCCCAAGACCCAAACTGCGGAAGACATTAACTTTGAAACTAGCATAAACATAGCACAAGAGCAAAAGTTCTCAATCAAAACTACCGAAGGCCAAACATCTGTGGTTGTCAAGGCTTTTCAAGACAAACTTTCAAACTTTCAATTTAACGAACAAACCAAATCAATTTCATTTCAAATGCCTTTTCACTGGGCAGGTGCAGAAGGTATTTCACTAGTAAGAAACGACATCGAGATTCCAAAGAACTTTGCACCTTTTCAAAATGTAAACAGCTTCAAAGGAACTGTAAATGGCATCCCAATCTTTGCAAAAGATCTACATTTTGATATATACGCCAGCAAAGACACAAACATACTACACTTTCTTGTTACTGGCGAGGAACTAAAAATACTCAAACAAAAAGTAGGCTCTGATCAGCACACAATGCTTGTTGAAATCACACCCGACACAAGCAGTGCAATAAAATCAAAAGCTGTAATGTTCTCAAACAGCTACAAGGCAACCGTCTCATACGACACGAGATATGGTACAAGCAAGGATGTGTCATTCACAATCGCATTCTTTGACTCTTCTGGCAGGTTGGCAAAAGAGATCAGATATGCGTATAGCATAAAGGACTCAAGTGGCAGTGACATCATCATTAATACTGGAAACAACCCAAACCTTCTTGGAATTGCGGTTCCAAGTGGTGTTGATTCGAGACCGATCACAATACCAGCTAAGGGAAGTTACACATTACAGCTGATTCTTACGGGAAGGGGACTAATTGATTTTGATCCATTTATTCCAGCAACCATGCAGTTTGATATCTCAGAAACAAAGGCAGAAGATGCATCTACCAAACCAGCTACGCCAACGCAAGCTGCCATTCCAAGCTGGATTAGAAACAACGCCAAGTGGTGGGCAGACGGAACAATTGGCGATTCTGATTTTGTTCAAGGAATTCAATTCCTGATAAAACAAGGAATACTAAAGGTTCCACCAACTACAGCTGGTCAGACATCTTCAAGCCAAATTCCCACATGGGTGAAAAACAACGCCAAGTGGTGGGCAGACGGAACAATTGGCGATTCTGATTTTGTTCAAGGAATTCAATTCCTGATAAAACAAGGAATAATTCGAATTTAACAAAAACATTACATGGGAAATCACATTATTTGAAAAAATCCAAAAAATGTTTTTCAAATCGCGCAAACTATCGATTTTAAATTAAAAAAATTCAGACTCCTCATATGCTTTCGCAGAAAGAATCTAGTAGGGAGACATGGGTCACCTGCAGAAAATGTAAACAAAAGATGAACTTGTCATCTTTGGATGGTACCTTGTATCGCCAGAATTGGTATCACCTATCCTGCTGGAAATCAGTCGTAGGAAAATTCTAAACAATAACCAAAAACCCAGATTTTTTATTATCAGAACTGAAAATCAACATTTTTCATAAATGAGGGCTTTAAGGTATAAAAAAGGGACAGAGGGAGCTAATCAACGTTGAAGAAAATAGAGGCAATAATCCGTAGATCGAACTTGCCATCAGTAATAGCAAAACTGCAAAGCCTAGGTTGTACCATCATTGACAAACGTAATCTAGAAGATGGGATGGTTTTTGATTCTCAAAAAGCATCAAAGGCAGGCTCTACGGGAATAAAATCAATACCGCTTTCAAAAATAGAGCTGGTAGTACAGGACAAAGATGCACGAAATGTCATTGGGGTGATCTCAAACGAATCAGGTATCTCGTCAAAACCAATTGGCAAGATCTTTGTCTCAGAGATGACCGAAATCGTTGATATGAAAACATTTGAGGCTGAAAAAGATCTTGAAACACAAGACCAACTCTTTTTGAATACACCTGTTAGGATAACCAGAAACAGGCTCGTTTCACTGCAAAAGCATACGCTTGCTAGGGTAGAAAAAATTTACGAGGAAAACAAGGAAACGTTGATGGTCAACTATAGAATACGCTCATTTAATGACTTTGTTAATCACTGTATAGCTGCTCATCTAAAAACACTGGAAAGACAGCTCAGACATCCAGAAATCATCTACGAAGACAAGTTTTAGTAATTAGATTACAGATTCTCCCTCATTTCCAGAGGATATATCGACTGCTCGCAAAACCGGCGACACAAAGATCTTTCCTATCTTTGCATTTTCCTTTATTGCATTAATGACATCTTCTTCCTTTGTTTCTGGAACTATTACCTGTATCACATATTTGTCGGAAAATTGAGGTACAAACACCTCTGTTCCTTTTGATGCATGGATCTCGGGTGGGGGGCTCTTCCCTCTCCCCCTCATCTTTGTGACAGTCAAACCGCCAATCTTAATCTTCTTTAGTGCTTCACTTATTGGCATGACATCATTTTTGCCAAGTACTGCTTCGATCTTTATCATTCAATCGTCTTTTTTTCTTCTTACAAATATTGTTTTCAGAAATTGTATAACAATTGTATATCAAAGTACTAACTAATCCAGCTATTATTATTAACAATGAACAGTCCGATTTGACTGATGGCAATAGATACTGGTGACACGGCATGGATTCTGATTGCTGGCAGTCTTGTGTTGCTTATGATTCCAGCACTGGGACTTTTTGAAGCGGGATTGTTACGCAAGAAAAATACTGTTTCTATTTTCATGCAGATATTCTTTGGGCTTGCGCTTTTGAGCGTAATGTGGTTTATCTTTGGCTTCAGCCTCGTATTTGGTCCCGATGAAACGGGTGGTCTTGCAGGAAATCTTGATTATGTATTTCTAAAGAATGTACCTTGGAATGACTCACTGCCAAATGCTCCAACCATTCCTGGAGTTCTCTTTGCAAAATTCCAGTTGATGTTCGCAGCGATTACTCCACTTCTTCTTACAGGAACTATTGCCGAACGAATGAAGTTTTCTTCCTTCATATTGTTCATTGCAGCTTGGTCAATTCTGATCTACTATCCTCTAACACATTGGATTTGGGGCGGAGGATGGCTTGGTGCACTAGGAGTTTATGACTTTGCAGGAGGAATTGTTATCCACACCAGTGTTGGAATGGGAGCTCTTGCAGCAGCTCTAGTACTTGGAAGAAGGAAAAACTATGGCCCCGCAATAATGGTGCCCCACAGCATTCCAATTGCAGTTCTAGGTTCATCTTTACTTTGGCTGGGGTGGTTTGGCTTTAATGCCGGCAGTGCACTTGCGTCAGGCGGTGTGGCTGGCAACACAGTAATTGTAACTCATATGGCCTCATCGGTTTCTGCATTGATCTGGGTAGGACTATCTTGGATGAGAACAGGAAAGCCCAGTGTTGTTGCTGCAATAAATGGCGCAATTGCAGGTCTTGCAGGAATTACACCGGCGTCAGGATACATAAGCGTTGAACATTCATTTGTAATTGGGATTGCTATAGGATTAGCTTCCTATTGTGGAATTCTACTCATTAAAGACAGATTCAAAATCGATGACGCATTAGATGTAAGCTCCGTCCACGGAATTGCGGGAATAATTGGATCTTTAGCAATTGGAATCTTTGCATCTTCTGCAATTAATCCCTCAGGTCCTGATGGACTACTGTTTGGAAATCCAACACAATTGGCAATTCAAGCGTTTGGTGTAGCGATTGCTGGTGGTCTTGGATTTGGAGGCACGTTTGCTATTCTCAAAGTCTTGAAATTTGTAGTCGGTATACGTGTTTCAAAAGAGGTTGAAGAGACAGGACTTGACATTGGTGAGCATGCTGAACAGGCATATGCTGATGAGGAAGAATTCAAGCTGGACGAAGAAGAATATAGCAAGACTAGCACCAAATCTAATCTATAACTACAATTCTACTCGTTAATCAAAAAGAATGAAAAAAACAAGATGAATTTTCCAAACCCTTAAACAATTGATTGATTTTTGGTAATTAACTCAGCATAGATTAAACAAATTTACAGTTTCTTTGAAAGACATCTTATATTTTCAGCTGCAGAAGCACACGCAATGTCGGAAACAGGAATACACAGCAGTGTGTATTCACGAAACAGAAAATACGCTCTACTACTGGTAATATCGGTTGCAGTTACAGCCACAGGCGCAATGACACAAGCCTTTGCACAACAAGTCACCG
>CAZLSK010000003.1:0-27931 GCA_964562075.1 uncultured Candidatus Nitrosotenuis sp. | reverse complement strand
CCTACTCATCGAGAGTACCTATGGTGCAAAAGAAGATGTGCAACCCACAAGACAGGAAGTTGAGTCTGCTTTCATCAATGCAGTGAACAATACGTTAGTTGATGGTGGAAAGGTTCTCATCCCCATTCCAGCCGTTGGTCGCGCTCAAGAGATAATGATGGTCATTGATTACTACATGAAGGCAGGACAGATGGTAGAGGCACCGGTTTTCATGGAGGGAATGATTTCAGAAGCAAGTGCAATTCATGAGGCATTTCCAGAATATCTTGCCCGAGATCTAAGACAAAAGATACTGGAAACTGACGATAATCCATTTGATTCTGAATACTTTACAAACATAGAGCATCCTGATGCCAGAGAGGAGCCACTCAGGGAGGGGACACCCTGTATCATCTTGGCAACCTCTGGTATGCTGGAAGGTGGACCAGTATTAGAATACTTTAGAAATATTGCTCCTGGAAACAAAAACAAGATAATTTTTGTCTCATATCAAGTAAATGGAACACTGGGACGAAGAGTCTTGGATGGTGCAAAACAGGTGTCGCTTCTGGGAAGAGATGGTAAAGTCGAGGTTGTCAATATTAACTGCTCTATGATAAAGCTTGATGGGTTTAGTGGCCATAGTGACTATAACCAACTCCTGTCGTTTGTACACAAGCTAAGGCCAAAGCTTAGAAGAGTACTTGTCAATCACGGTGAGAGAAGAAAATGTGAGAATCTGGCAGTAACAATTCGTAGAATGTTTAGAGTGCCAGCACACTATCCTCAGGTCCAAGAGGCAATTAGATTATTTTAGCTATAATTAGATGCGTAAGATATCTTGTTTTAGTAAATAACTCATTGCAGAAAGGTATTCATCATCGCTGACTATGCCTTCTGTCCACCACTTTACAACGTCTCTGAACCAAGGCGGTATTCGCATGTCCTCGTACTGTATTTTGATATCTTTTGTGAAGATGTTTGTATCTGCAAGCTCCGCTGTCCAGACGGTTTTTTTGATCCGGTCGTGATGTTTGGCAAAAAGCACAACGCCCGTTTGTGCATCAATGACTTCATAATAACTGCCAGGACGATCTTTTGCTACAAAGGCTGATCGTTTTTGTTCCTTAAAGGGATAAACTACCTCACCAGTTAATTGGCCATCAAAGTCAGAATTAATTTTTGAGCCTAATTCGAGTGGGAGTTTGTGCATGAACTTATAATATTTACAGCATTTTTGATCGACTCCGTATACTAATCCATCATGATTTATTTTGAAACTATCGCTACTACGTCCACTTTTTGAAACTTGGCTTGCTATTATAACAAGTGAATCTTCAGATATGTTTTGAAAAATATTGGTCAATGTGATTACGTCTTGTACGGAACTGTCTTTTATGGAATATTTGAGAAAATCATTTTGAGCAACATAGATTCTATCTTCACAGTAAATGGGGGCAGAAATGCTTGTTGGTGTAGAGATCATGTTAGAATTAATCAAGAATCGTATGCCGTATGAAAGGATGTTATCCTTTTCCTTTCCTTGTTGCCATCTTTTTGCATCGTCTTTGATCCATTCTGGAATTGTTGGGGTTTGAACAAAGCGATCTCGAATCTGTGTCTGTTGTAATGGTTTCTCTAATAAGGAAGCGAGTTTTTCGATGCGATCTTCATCATTTGAGTACCATATGGGATCATCATACAAGACAGTACAGCTTCGAAAACTTGGAAAGTGTTGATATCGTTGCCGAAATTTCTCCACCCCTAGATTTTCCAAATCAGGAAAAATTTTTTCACATTCTTGGATCAGCGTCATTTTTTCATTGGAAATGCCAGCAGTTTCTGCAGCAGAAGACTTTGTGTTTAATATTGCTATAATTGAAAATAATATGATTACTGATAGCAATTTTCTCAATTTGAGAAAATGTCGGATATTAATCGATATTAAAGAGACGTAGAATTGATACGACTTGTTTTAATATTATTTTAGATCATATTCTGGCTTCCAAATTTTTACGCCAGGGGGAGTAACAATTATTCTTTCTTCACCCAATCTTGCGATATCAGCATTGTAATTTTTGGCCTGTGTATATAGCTCTTCAACCAGCTTTCGAAGCTGTTCAACGTCTTTTTGTGCAAGTGGTGTGACTCGCAAAATCAGTATCATGTTTTTCTTCATGTCCTCTTTAATTGAATGTATATCGCTTGGGTCTCGAATCGTTATTGCCTTCAAATAAGTTGGGCTTTCTTGTTTCTGCATCCAATATGATTTCAGATTACTCCCTCAAAAAGTCTTTCGCATCAATTATGAAGCAAAATTATGATTTTTGTACCTAAATTCTATATTTGATATAATCTGACTCTTCTGCCCTGCTTGTTAGGATTTCAGCTTTTTGAGCACCACCATCTTTTTCAATAATTATTACTCCTTGGCTTTCCTTTGGTGCATCGGAGTAACGAAGTGTTATTGCAGCACAGAGTTTTTTGTGAGCTTCAGTACCAAGCCCTCGCAAGATTGTTATTGGTCCCACACAGTCTTTAGCATAAAATATTAAATCATTTGGCATAGCTAATGATTTAATCATTTCATTTTCATCTTTGTTTCTTCCGACAACTAGTTTTGTTTGTTTATCTAATCTAAAATGTCTCCCAATTTTGAGGAGGTCGATATCATTTGTAGTTGGTGTTGAAACATGATTGAAAAGATCTTTTGCTCTTATTGCAAATGCTGGATCTGTGAGAAGACACCCTCCTCCAGCATTTGGTGGATTTTCGATTCCAAATTCTTTTGCCATCTGCAGTTGCATCCTTCTTGTTCTGCCACGAATCATTCCAAGGTTTTCTCTTTTTATCAAACCATTTTTTTCTGGTATTGTTATTGGCAACAGTGCTGCAGAAAGCGGTCTCACAATGTAACCTTCTAGCTCAGATTCTTTTTCAATTGTTTTTAGCGCTGGGCCGTGTTGACTCATCGGTCTTTGCCCGAGCACTTCCCCTGAAATGATAAAGTCAGCTCCGATCTCATCCATGTGTTTTTTTGCAGCCTTGAACATCATTGACCTACAATCGATGCATGGATTCATGCCAGAACCAAATCCGTGTTTTGGGTTTTTTAGCATCTCAATGTATTCATCACCCAAGTAAACTGTCTTGAGATCTACGCCCAGTGTGTCTGCTCTTTCTCTTATTTCAAAACCGCAACCTCTACCACAATCAAAATCACAAAATGGCGTCTTTATTGCAACAGCAGATACCTCAAAGCCCTGCTTTTGCATCATTTTTACAGCTAGTTGGCTGTCAAGACCTCCAGAAAGCAATGCAACAACCTTGTGCTTTTTTTGTTCCAACATTAAAAAAAGTTGAAGCCCACTATACAAACTTTGCAAAACATAGAGACAGATTCGTATAAATTCATTACACTGACATCAATTTTCACCTTGCAAGAGCGTCGGAAAAAAATGCTAAAATACGCACAAGATGTAAGTTGTGATGTCTTAGTTTCTTTTGAGCCTGAGAACCTTTTTTACACTACTGGTTTTTGGGGCGAAGCAGTAGGGGTTCTTGAAAAAGATGGTAATGTTACAATCATTGCACCAGAGCTTGAAGTCGATAGAGCAAAGGAAGAATCGATAGAATGCAGTATTATTAAGGCCGAACGTGGGATGGGATTGCTTTCCTCGTTGGTGGCAAGGATTAAAGGCAAGAAGGTTTGCACCGACTGCCAGAACTATGACACCATGGAATCTTTGAAAAAGTCGATTCCTTCAATAAAACACTCAACTGAGCCCTTTTATCGTGCTAGAGTAATAAAGGACAATTATGAGGTAGCTACACTCCAAAAAGCCTCCAAGTTAATTGATCATCTTTACGAATTATGTGTAAGTAAAATTACAAAAGGACAACGTGAATCAGAACTACAGGCAATTTTAATGTCATATGCCATGGAACATGAGATGTTTAGCACCGGTTATCGTTCAACCCTGAACCCCCTCATAATTGCAAGCGGTCCGAATGGTGCCTTGCCACATGCTCAGGTTACCAAAAGAAAATTTGCCGATGGGGATTTGGTTGTAGTTGACCTTACACTTCGATACAAAGGATATGTGAGTGATGCTACAAGGACATTTGGGCTCGGATCTGTAGGAGATAAGGCAAAACAAGTTTACGAGATAGTAAAAGAATCACAAAAAAAAGGGCTTAAAGCTGTCAAACCTAATGTATCGTGCAAATCAGTCGATGATGCGTGTAGAGAGTACATTAACCAAAAAAACTATGGTAAGTATTTCATCCACTCTACAGGTCATGGAATAGGTCTTGAGGTGCATGAATTGCCGACAATAAGCGCCAAAAGCAAAACCAAGTTGCAAAAAGGCATGGCAATAACGGTCGAGCCGGGGATCTATATTCCAAAAAAATTTGGTATCAGAATAGAGGATTCGGTTGTTGTAAAAGATGCCCCTCAGGTTTTGCACAAATTCACAAAAGAGCTGATCGTACTCTGATCCTTTAAGGGTGTTGTGCATTTTATACACACACCACTCTAAATTGTAATTGTTTGTAGATAATAACGTGGAGTCATTTGTTGGGTATGTGCTTCCAATGAAAAATTGGAAAGCCCCAACATTATTTTTACGGTCTTCTCGCAGTAGCTATTAGAACCTTCCAAGGAAATACAATGTTACCATTACTTTTTGTATATGGGATGGTATTTTTTCTGATCAGCTCTTTCATTTCCTTTCTCTGTTGGAATGTAAGCTTGTTGATTTTCTCTTTTAGTGGTTTTGCTAGATATTGCAGATAATCATCCCAATAATTTGCAAAAGTGCCCGGCGCATACTCAAAGTTGTACTGTTTTATCTTGATGTTTGTAAAGGCCGCCGTCGATAATGTTTTCTGCAGCCTGGATTTTGTTCCAAACCTGTCAAGTGATGGAGCACCCTCAGGAATATAATCTGGGATAAACTTTGTTACGACATCAAGAATGTTACTAAAATAAGGAACCGAGTTTTTGTCGCCATGAACCGAAATGGCCAAGATTCCATTTTTCTTCAAACAACGTTTTATGTTTTGTAATACCTTGTTTGCGTTTGGGAAAAAGAATAATGCATATTGACAGGTAACCACATCAAATTTTTCATTAAAATTAAGATGCTCTGCATCAGCTAAAATGAAATCTACATTTGTCTTTGTGTTATTCCATCTTTTTGCAATTTTAATTGCAGTATATGAGCTATCAATTCCTACGACATGCCCCTTATTACCAACTTGTTTAAGGATTTGTTTTGTAACAAGACCTGTTCCACACGCAAGATCAAGAATTTTGTTATGTGGTTGTATCTTTGCCATTGTCACGAGCTTTGCTGTACTTTTAAAAGGTCCTGTGCTACCTTTAACCCACCTTTTATGATAACGTGGAGCAACTTCATTCCATGTTTTGATTATTCTTTTTTTGTATTCCATGGAATTGAATTTAGTTTTCCTTGTTCTTACCAAATTCTCTATTGTCTATATCAAATAGCTTTTAATTATATCGTCAACGATGACCAAAGTATTGGATGCAAATATCCGAGAAGGCAGGCTTCACGATATTACTCATTTTGGTATAAGGCTTGTCGTTGGTGTCATTTTCATAGTTCATGGTTTGCCGAAATTTAATCCTGGTTTTGTTGGGTTTTTGTCCAGCATTGGCATTCCAGCGGAAATGCAGATTCCAATTGCCTTAGTGGAGTTTGTGCCAGGAATACTTCTTATTATTGGTGTTTTGACTAGAATTTCCTCATCGTTGCTAGCAATTGACATGTTAGGGGCAATTTTTCTTGTAAAAGGGGCATCTAGCTTGACTGGTGAGAGGGGGTTTGAGTTTGATCTAATCCTTCTTGCTGCAAATCTTGCAATTATCGCAATTGGTCCAGGAAGAGTTTCTTTATCACATGTGGTAAAGAAGATTCCTAGGTTTTTGCAGTAAATTTTTGAAACCTATTTTTTGTTTTTATGATTATTATTGTTGGGGCAACAAAATACATTCCTATATTCAAAAGTATGATACCTACCCCATATCCTAACATCTCTTGCTCAGAATCAATATCAAGGTAATTTAGTATAGAGAGGGTTGTTAGAAGTGGTGTGATTGCTACCTTTATTGCTTCTTTGAATGCTGGGCTTTGTCTTTCCCAGTCAGATATTGTTGGGCTGAAGGAATAGTAGAATTGGTTGAATCCAGTCATGAAGGTGGCTCCTGCATTTGTTTCAAAGACAACATTATTCCTTATTTCTCTGAGAAACTGTACTTGAGAGGCAAGCTCAGTTCCGTATGCAGCTGTTGCGATGAGACAACCACCGTTATTTTTTTCAGAGTTTTCGGTGGGTGTTGCCTTAAAGGAGTCTAATGCTTCTTCGAATTTGGGCAGTACGGCGTCAAAGTTGTTTTCACTGTTTGTATATGTGATGATATAGAACTTGTCATAACTTTTCATGATGACTTCTTTGAATTTTACATTTATTTCTCCGTCTGATAGATTGAATTTGCCTACCGCTTCTGTCACAAATGCTTCATTTCCGTTGATTGTTGTCTTTTCTTCATTCAAAATTTCTAGTCTACCTTCTTCAATTGGTTTTTGCAGAGTTTTCTTAATTTTAGATGAATAATCTTCAACTGATGTTCCGTTGGCATTTTTTACTGAAATTGAAATTGCTGGTGTGAATCCCCCTATCTTGTTGCCCACTGCAACAACATCAGGTGTATCAGCGGTTCGTTTTTGTGGTTGTTGTACAAACCACCCCACGGGAGGAACAAATGAAAAACCAAGTTTCTCATTTGAGTATTCTTGTGCTGTTTGATTGGAAAGGGTGGATACCCTCTCTGGTTCTCCCAAATCAGGCAGAACTAGAATCTCTGAGCGATTTTTTACCTCAGCTTTTAGGATCTCTGCTTCGCCCCACTGGAGGGGGATGTTGTTTGCTGCTTCGCCTGATGTTTCCAGATTTGCGATCTTGTCAAGCGTTTCATAGCTAGCGTCTGTAGCTAATCGACCAAAAGCTGCATAGTTCTGATCCAAAGAGAAGGTATCTTTGTGAACAATGAAAAATTGCGAGCTGGCGCTATCTGGGTCGGGTCCCCTTGCCATAGAAACAATTCCTCGTTTATGTTTTATCGTGTTAAATTCTCCCGGTATGGTATAGCCAGTATCACCTGTACCCCATTCCGAGACATCTTTGTATGCACCCGGTTTGGTTTTGGGGTCCCCACCTTGGATCATAAAATCTTTGATTACCCTATGGAATATGGTTCTGTCATAAAATCCGTGTTCTGTTAAATTTAAGAAATTTGCTACGGTTTTTGGTGCATCGTTTGGAAATAGTTCTATTACCATTTCTCCTGATTTGGTGTGCAGGATCACTACTTTGTCAGAGATCGTTGTTTCTGCAAAAACTGGGGCCATGGATGCAGAAACAATGCTGATGATAACAAAAAGTATGATTAGGTTAAATTTCACTAGAGGCCGTTTTTGAACCTCCAATAAAAGCTAATTGTATTAGTTTTTAACAAGTAGTCCTAAAGGTTTAGGATATGGACTCAGACGAAAAGATAAGGACTCATCTACTATCTATATGGAAAGAAGAAAAGAAATTATTTTCAAGAGGAAGAGAGTGTATGTTCTTTTTAACAAACAGGCATTTGATGTTCATTACTAAAACAGAAGCAAAACCGCGATGGTGGAAATCGACTGTTGAAAGGCAGATACTGACTCTTATGAAATCTGGAGATACAATACTGATTCATGATGGTTATGGTGAAAAGGACCTAATGTTGGATTTAGAAAACGAGAAAAACGAAGAGTATTCATTTGAGGATGTAGTTAACGTTGAAACTGAAGAGAAAACGTGGGGCAGTGTTTTAAAATTAAAAATCAGAGATGCCGACAAGGAAAAGAACTTTGAGTTATCAATTGTAAAAGATTGGGTCTCATATCCAATTAAAGATCCGGTGAAATTTCTAAAGGTAGATTGGAAACCGATTGTAGAATATATAAAAAATAATCAAAGGTAAGTAAATTGACAAATGTTTTTGCAGTCGGTGTCGGTCCGGGCTCAAGTGGTTATGTAACAGAGATTGTAAAAGATGTGATCCGAAGTTCTGACATCATCATAGGTTACAAATACACATTGAAAACCATCGAATCGTTGATCAAGGACAAAAAAGTTTACGAGATAACAATGAAAGACCAAGAAGATGTATATCAAAAAGTAGCAGGAACGCTAGGAAGTAAAAAATTGGTTGTTCCCTTTACAGGCGACGTTAACTTTTCAGAATCCGAAGTCGTAGACAGATTAATTGAGATATTTGGTAACGTCCAAATCATTCCGGGAATAAGCTCAATTCAGGTTGCTGCCTCAAAGGCTAGAGTTCCACTAGACAAATCAAAAATCATTACGATGCATGTAAGCACACCAATTGAGGGAAAAAAACTAGAACTGCAAAAGGCGCTTATCGATGGTTTCAGCGTAATTTTGGTTCCACGCCCTTGGCCAAAAGATCCTAAAAAACACTTTATGCAATCTGAAATTGCAAAATATCTAAGAAAAAACGGCTTTGATACCTCCGAGTTAAGGGTGCATGTGTTTGAGTTTTTGACAACGGATAAAGAAACGGAGTTTGTAGGTATGGTAAAGGATTTGGAAGGAAGGGAATTTTCTGATCTTTCGGTAGTGGTAATTAATCAATCAAAACTAGAGTCTTATGTTAATTTCGAGGGCTAGTTTAGAGGCGTCTTTGTTTTTGGTATTTTTGAGACATCAAAAACAAAAACTGTGAGATCCATCCACTGATAGTCTTCATCAAACAGCCTATAGAATCCCGGCTCATCAAACGTTACACTCCAAGACTTGCCGGGTTGAATATCACCACTTGAGATCTTGTCATCAGGGGTAAACGTCTTGTGGTATGATCCGTAGTTTGCGGTACCACTTTTTAGACTGTGTGAAACAAAGTCTTCATTAACAAATGTTATTGTTCCGCCAGGAGGAATTGTTATTCTATCCTCTGAGAAAAATTTGAATTGAAAGCCAGCGGTTTGCTCAATATAGGTGCGTTCACCGGGGTTTGATGAGCCTTTTAGAATTTTGACGGTGACTTCGGATTTTTGTGTCGGTTGGGTTGTTTTTGGTACAAATTCTGAAACCATTGTTGTAAAAACTAATTTTGTGACTTTCTTTGAGGAGTCAGTCAGTGTTGCAGTTAAACTGTAGATTGATTCTGTTGATGTATTATCGATTAGCTTACCTAGTGCTCTAAAAGTAAATTCATTGCCATCGGGATCAATCGCATCTGAAGTAACTCTAAAGAATTTACCCTTTGCTAGTACGGTGCCAGTAAAAGATGAAAGCTCCAAATCTTTATCATCAAGTATTATTGTGCCGCTCTGAAGAGTAAAATCAATTTTATTTTTAGTTTGTGCAGTGGTAAATAACAAGTCCACACCTGATGTTGAGATCGAGTCTTGAGATACTGCAAAGCCACTGCCTACAAGTGAGAAGGCTTCGTTTCCTGCTATCTGTGCGTTCGCATTTTGTGATGCGATAAGAACAACGCTTACAAGCATAAGGACGGCAAAGGTAAGATATTTCATAATATAGCCATGTGCTGATTTTGTTTATAATTTACTAATGAATTATTTTTGGCAAAGCCACTAAATTTTATCACTGATTTATTTGTGGGAGTTCTAATCCAGACTCTGAAAACGTCTCTATCATATATGCTTCTATAATACCGCCGGCAAAAAGCAAGCCAACTACGATTCCTAGCTCAATTGCGGTCTGCTTCCATTGTTGTTTTATTGGGTTTTTTTTGAGTAATGCAACAATCAAAAGAAAGCTTCTCGACATGCCAATCGAATAAGCGGCAAGCTCCATGAGCCCAAAGGGGGTAGCAAAGATCATTGCCAGTGGAGGAATTTGCATTAAAAGTGGCGTTGTTGATGAAAGTGCTGCGAATGCAAAACCTGTTGAAAATGCGGAAAAAATTCCCCAACCAACACCAAATCCTGGAATAAACATTGGCAGGGCGATTTGTGTATTGTGCAAGAAAATTTCAACCCCAAAGTTTTCGCCCTGTAGTGTATCGAGTAGTCTGTTAAATTCTTCAAGGAAGATCTGTGCCTCTTCTTCTGGAACCTCCATTTCCGCTCCCATTGAAAATGCTGCCGAAAAGACAGCTAAAAAGATGAAGAAGAATACTATTCGTTTTTTTATCACATGTGGTTTTTTTACCTAGCTTATTTGAGTCTGTTGATTGCGCAGGCTTAATTAAAAGATGTTTGAATGAATTTCATTATGATTAAAGATGTAAGTGCTGCTCTGGATTTTGTTTTAAATCGTGGGTTTCAGATCCATCCTGATGCGCTTAAAATACTTGAACAGATTGACGCGCGGGAACTTGAAAGAATCATCAGGGAAATTGTAAAAGAAAAAGAAAAACAGAGATTGTATCTAATTTCACAAAAAGATCTTGAGGTGTTTTTAGGGATCAAAGAAGACGAGGAGTTGGATGATGCCCATGAGATTTTGTTTGATCCCACAACCAAGATTACTTCGTCTGAGGGAGTTGACGGATTTAATGCGTTGTTCTCAAGTAGGTTTAACAAACTAAAAAGGATAATTTTGAATCGGCCGGAGGCAAAAATGTTAAAACCTATCTCGGCCGTTATTTCTACAAAATCAAAAGACGAAGTCTATGTTTGTGGTCTTTTGTCAGATAGAAGAACCGATAGAAACGTCACAAGGGTAACGCTTGACGATCCTACGGGCTCGATCGAAACCATAGTTATTGATGAGGATCTCCAAAAGGAGGCTGCATCTCTTCTTATGGATCAATTTGTGATGGAAAAAATCGTGGCAAGCAAAAACGGCGGTTTTATTGTGAAGGATATAATCATGCCCGACATTCCAGATCACCCTCCAAACCGCTCAAGAACCGAAACGTATGCTCTGTTTGTGTCTGATTTGCATGTGGGAAGTAGGTTTTTCATGGAAAAGGAGTTTTTAGAGTTAGTTGCATGGCTTTCAAGCACCGATCCTGTTGCTCGTAAAGTAAGATTCATGGTGATTGGGGGGGATGTTGTGGATGGTATTGGGATTTATCCAAATCAAGATAGGGAGTTAATTGCTCTTGACACAAACGAACAGCTGCGTTTAGTCTTTGATGTTCTTGATAAAATTCCAAAACACATCAAGGTCTTCATTTCTCCTGGAAACCACGACCCTGGAAGAAGGGCGCTTCCTCAACCAGCTATGCCTGCAAAATACAATCCAAATCTTTGGGGTCGAAAAAACTTCTTTATGATTGGTAACCCTGCTATGATTTCGCTTAACGGTGTCAAGGTACTAATTTATCATGGCCAAAGCGTAGATGATATTGTAAAAACTACACCGGGTCTGAGTTACGATAATCCCTCTAAAGTAATGCAGTACTTGTTAAGGGCACGACATTTGAGCCCGATTTATGGCGGCCAGACTCCCCTTGCGCCTGAACTCGAAGATTTTATGGTGATTGATGAGGTTCCTGACATATTCCATGCGGGTCATGTTCATGTTGTCGGTATTGATTTGTATAAAGGGGTGTTGATTCTAAATTCTGGTGCGTGGCAAAGCCAAACCCCCTTTCAGGTAAGCGTTGGTGTAACGCCGACATCAGCTGTAGCTGTCTTGGTCAATCTTAAGACCTTCAAGGTCTACACAAAAAACTTTGTGTAGGCAATCAGATAATATCTTCAAGGGTTACTTCGTTTCTGAAGGTTTCCTTTACGACTTCAGAAGATATTGTTAAGGAGTATTTTTTCGTCCTACCATGAATTCCTTGGTGAATGATTTTACCTGAAATTATTCCAGACAACTCGATTTCAGAAAGCATTTGAGTGACTCGCCTCTGGGTTAATTCTTTTTGGCGGGTCGCCTTACAGAGACTCTTGTATGAAGAATAGATCTCGCCTGTGGAAAGCCCTGAGGCTTTCATTACTGCGATTATTACGAGTTTTTCATGTAGTGGATATGATTTGAGTGCGGTTACCTCTTTATCTTCCTCCATTTTTTGTGCCGCGATTCTAATGTGTCCCTCTTTTACCTTGTCGGATTGTTCTCGTTCGGCAATTTCGCCTGCAACTCTCAGTAATTCGATTGCGCGTCTTGCGTCACCGTGTTCACGTCCTGCCATGGCGGAGCACAGATTCAGGGCTGGCTCTTCTATGGTGTCTTCGGCAAAAGCCTCTCTAACTCTTTCCTCTAGAATTTTTTTGATTTGGTCAACGGTATAGTTTGTGAATATTGTTTCTTCCTCTCCTAAACTGCTTATCACTCGTGGATCGAGCCTTTCTTTGAAAGTAAGATCGTTTGAAATCCCAACCAAAGTCAACGAGCCTTGCTTTAGTCGCTCATTCGCCCTTGTTAGTTGATATAGGATGTCGTTTCCGGTCTTTGATACCAAATGTGCCAAAAAATCAATTTCGTCTATGACAAAAATTGTGTTATAGTGGTTATCGTTGATTGTTTTGAGAATCCTCTTGAAGATTTCGCTGATTGCAAGGCCTGTTGTGGGAAAGAGGTCTTTTTCTGATTGATTTGAGGTCAGCTGCCTCCCAAAACTCACCAACAACCCATAAAGCGTCGTTTCGTTTTTCGAGTTCACATATGCCAATTTTATCGGGAAGCTGCTTTTTTCCACTCTCGTTTGGATTTTTGATAGGACCTTTCTGACAACTAGTGTTTTTCCAGTTCCTGGTTTGCCGTAAACAAGTAGGTTAGACGGTCTTGACTGTTTTAAGATTGGTAATAATGATTGGGTTACTTTTTCTTGTTCTTCATCTCTATGGTAGATTATATCTGGAATGTATGTAAAATGAAGGACATTTCTATTTTTGATTAATGATTTGCCACTCTCTGCAGCATCAAGTAATCTATCAATCGGATCGTTCATGGTTATACTCATGTTGAGATCATTGAAGATCTCCAATCAGGACTTCAAGAGATCCTCTGATAAATTTTCACCTTCCGGATCGTTTCTGTTAACACCGATCAAAGAACTGAGACACCATAATTTCTATTCAATATCTAATTTCCTTGTTATGAGTCATTTCTTATTCTTATTTTTCAAAAATTTTTTTTTGAAAGAAGGGAATGGAAATATTGGTGTCTGTGTTATTAACAATTAGTTAATGAATTGTGAAGAAAGGAAACAAAAAAGCAGATTTTGACCCCATTATTTCTAGTCCAGGCGTGAAGTTTGCCATTAACAATGTTAACAAACTGGTTTTGACCCCAATGTTTCCACTCCAGGCATAAAACCATCAGATTTTAGGGGGTGGAAAAGAGGTAATTTGTTAACTAGAAAAAATGGGCTAGGCGTGGGCCATGCGGTCAACGTTAACAACTCCATTTGTTAACAATTATCAGCGGATCTGTTCAATTGTTAACCAGTTAACACGATCGATCACAATGGCCAGAAAACGAATACGAATAGACCTTGAGGATACGGATGGTGCCAAATACAACTTTAACATAGAAGGTAATATCACTAGAGATAAGGTTCTCAAGATATTTGAGTTAATGGACCTGATGAATATTGAAGAACAGGACGAAGCCCCACAACTAGACTCGGTTGGGGCAAAAATCTGGCATATCGTTGACAAGTACTTCCCAACGGGTCGCTTTACATCAAACGAGATCCTAGAGAAGTATGAAGATGAGTTTAATGAACCCATAAAACTTAGCATAATTTCCACATACTTGGCAAGGTTCAACACAAAAGGAAGGATAAACCGGCTACGAAATGGCAAAGCATGGATGTACCAGATCGCCAAAATAGCACAAAGAACGGATTAGGAAATGGTAGCTCTTTTTAGAATCAACGAATCTTCCCGTAAGCTAACTTTGACATAGTCGCCTTTTTGTATACCTAAATACTGGCGGAATTGTTTTGGGATCGATATTGTGCCCACGGTAGTGATTTTAACTAATTCCTCATCCTCAGATAGCATATATTAATTTTAGAAATTATTTTATTTAAGGTTTCTTAAAACATTATTTTATAATGAAATAAGACAAAATTGAGCGAACCTGCAAAAATAAAGTATGAGAAATGGTCAGAAATTAGACGGGCATTGGTTGTTCTAAGGCATTAACCTTGGTTTTGCCCTTTTCTGTAATCCTGTAAGTAAAGGGCCTCTTTTTGGTGTTCCTTTCCACAAACCCCTCATCAAAAAGCCTTTTTAGGAGTCTTGAAGTATGTTCCCGGCTCCTACCTAATGTGATTTGGATATCACGTGACGTCATTTCTTTGCTTGTGATTAATCCTAACACATGTTCCACTATACCATCAAAATCCATATTGGGCATTCTGGGTTTTGAAACAGGCTTTTCAGGCACCCTTTTGGATTCTTGTTCCTTAGTAACCTGCGACTCTTTTTCCAAAACAGCCTCAATTTTATCAAGTACTGCCTGGGGCGGAGCTTTTTCTTCCAAACCCAAGGCATCCATACGTATCTTCATATCAATTAACTGTCTCTCATAATACTCTAAACGTGATAAGTACGAAGGATCTGTGGCTTTTTGGCCTGTAAAGACTTTGATTTTGTTGTAAACAACCATCCCGAAGACCCCTACAACGAAGGCAATTATCACACCTCCAATGACCTGAGGATCAGGAATCTCTACTAACATTCACACCATTTGTCTATTCATTGTGATTTATTATGATTGACCAACATAATTTTACAAATCACATCAACAACAACATCAATCATAATCACGACATGACAAAATCAACTATGATAAAAGCTGTGATTTGTTACATTCCACACGCTTGGCGAACTACTTTATCAATGACATTTATCACTTGTTCTTCTCGTTCTGGAAAAACATCACCATCCTTTATCACAGAAACCTGTTCTGCAAGCCTAGATATCACGTCGATATCATCTGGAAGCAGTATTCCAAGGCTACGAAGTAAAATAATGGAGTAAAAGAGGCCAATCAGCTTTTCCCGAGATTGACCTACCTGCCTAAAATAAGCGCCTTTTGAAATTCCAAAATCAAACTCGGAAAGATTTTTCTGATTTAAAATAATTTGAATTTGTCGCTCAGTAAATAATGATTTTTTGATAATTTGTCTAATAATATTATTAAAATCAGATTTTTCAAACTCTGACATAGCTATACAAATCTGTATACCAACATGGCAATTAAACTTTAAAACACTACGAGCAAACCACAGACATGGCGAAAGTAGAACAATATCTGCATGCCACACGCAAGAAAAAATCCGCACTAATCTTCGTGCTCATCGACTCCGAGGTTTCCAAAATTAAAGAATCTGTGAAGCTTGCAAAAAATGTAGAGAGAATTGGAGTCTCCGCTGTCTTGGTTGGTGGCTCTTCCGCCATCGATCAGCTAGAGATGGCTCAGGTTGTAAAAACTCTAAAAAAATCAATAAAAATTCCAATTATTTTGTTTCCTGGCAATGTTACAGGTGTTGTACCACACGCCGACGCAATATTATTCAGCTCACTCCTAAACTCGGAAAATCCATACTACATAACCCAAGCACAAGCATTAGGTGCGTCAAGCGTACTCAAATTCGGACTTGAACCACTTCCAACAGCCTATATTATAATCGGAGAAGGTACGACAGCTTGGTTTGTGGGCTCTGCAAGAGCCATTCCATTTGATAAGCCAAACATTGCAGCAGCGTATGCCTTAGCAGCACAATTTCTTGGAATGAGGTTTGTGTATCTTGAGGCTGGGTCTGGCGCAAAACAAAATGTTAGACCTGAAATGGTGAGGGCGGTACGTAAGGTTTTCAAAGGATTTTTGATTGTAGGCGGCGGTATTCGTGATGCTAACACGGCCAAAGAGATTGTTAAAGCGGGAGCAGACGCTCTGGTTATTGGCACCCTCCTTGAAAAGGGAAAGGACAGCCTCAAAAAGCTAACCGAAATAGCAAATAGCCTTAAGAATCTAAAGAAATAACATGTCAGAGAATGCAGCAATCTCCCGAATTAGGGGGATTCCAATGCCAGATTATTATCTGCAATATTACAATCAAATCTCAGAAACCGTATATCGGATTTTTGAAAAGGCCGCCGAGGCAAAATCTACCTTAGTTGACTCATCAGGTAACGTTGAACCAAAAATTGCGTTTGATTTGGCAGACCGGGTTGCAAAAATGCACGACATCGATATTGCAGAACCACTGCGCGAACTCTTAAAAATAAAAGGGAAGGAGTTTGCCGCACTCGAATTATCAAAAAGTATCGCATTAGGCCATTATCAGCCGCCTGATACCCCGCTAGAACAAAGGCTTGACCAGGCAGTGCGTGTCGGTCTTGCCATCGTGACCGAAGGAGTGACAATCGCGCCATTGCAGGGAATCTCAAGCGTCACTATTAAGAAAAACAAGGATGGTTCTGAGTATCTCTCTGTTTCGATCGCAGGACCAATGCGTTCTGCTGGTGGAACTGAATCTGCAGTAACCATGCTCATAGCAGATCATGTTCGCAAGGCAGTAGGTATTGGGAGATATGAGGCAAACTCCTTTGATGATGAAACAGGAAGGTTTGTTGAAGAGCTCCGAATCTATGAGCGCGATGTTGGAAGCTTCCAATACCACGTTTTGGATGAGGATGTTGTCACTGTTATCTCGAACCTACCAGTCGAGCTTGATGGTGTTGACACGGATCCAAACGAGGTTGTAAACCATAAGAACATGGTCCGCATCAAGACCGACCGTGTTCGGGGAGGAGCGTTACGAGTACTAAATGATGGTCTCATAGGACGAGCAAAAAAATTGGTAAAACGAATCGAGCTGTACAAACTCGAAGGATGGGAGTGGTTAAACGAGCTCAAAGGTGCAGTCCAAAAGGGCGATGAGGAGGACTCTGGTGCAAAAAGGCTAAAGGAAGTAATCACGGGGAGGTCTGTTCTATCACTTCCAAACAAAGTTGGTGGATTTAGACTTCGATATGGAAGAGCATGTAATACTGGCTTCGCATCGGTTGGAATCCATCCAGTCGTTGCCGAGATTCTGAATCATACAATTGCTGTTGGCACACAGATAAAACTAGATGTTCCTGGAAAAGGAGCAACCATAGCATTCGTTGATTCAATTGAAACACCCCTCGTCCGACTCAAAAACGGCAATGTAGTCAAAATTAAAAACGTAGAACACGGAATTAAAATTAAAGATCAGATCGAAAAAATACTACATCTTGGAGACATTTTAATCTCATTTGGTGATTTTTTAGAAAACAATGCACAATTAATTCCAACCGGCTATGTGGAGGAGTTTTGGGTTGAGGAACTTGCAGTAAAAATTCTAAGATACGAACCAAACTCACAAGAGCTACAACAATTCTTAAGCAGAACTCCCAGTTTTGAGGAGGCCCTAGAGCTATCACTAAACTTCCAGATTCCACTTCATCCAAGGTATCTATTTTACTGGGAACAGATCACTCCCACAGAGCTCAAAGAGCTTCTACAACAAACAAAAATTCAAAATGACACCATAATCTATCCAGCAAACTGCAAACAAATCTTGGAAAAATTAGGTGTTCCACATGACGTTACGAATAACGAGTTAATTCTACAAGAACCAGAAGCACAAATCTTTTATCAGTTACTGCTTGCAAATCAAATTCAAATTGATGAATCCTATACCGTTCCTCAAATAATTACGAAATCTTCAACTATACAGATCAGGCCCAAGTTCTCAGCATCAATTGGAGTAAGAATTGGAAGACCAGAAAAGGCAGCGCCACGACTGATGAAGCCTCCAGTTCATACGTTATTTCCAGTTGGCGATAAGGGTGGTAGCACACGCGATCTACTCAAGGCCAGCTCAAATTCCGACTTTTATTGCAATATCTACAACCGAATATGCAAAAACTGCAACGAACCATCAGTTAGCATAATCTGTCAAAAGTGTGGAAACAAAACTACGATAGAATACACCTGCCCACTCTGCAGAGCAAATCTTATGCAACCCCTCTGTCAAAAATGCAAAAAAAAGGCGCCAACACACTCATTCAAACCATTCCCACTAAAAGAAAAAATCATTGCCATACAAGAAAAAACTGGCAAACGGGTACAAGAACCATTCAAGGGAGTAATGGAATTGATAAACCAAGACAGAATAGCAGAACCGCTTGAAAAAGGACTCTTACGACAAAGCCTTGATCTAACGGTATTCAAAGATGGCACTATTAGATTCGATGCAACAAATTCGCCGCTGACGCACTTTAAACCGGCATGGATTGGAACGACGATTCAAAAACTCAAAGAATTAGGATATGACAAAGACATTGATGGAAACCCCCTGACAAATCCAGACCAAATGATCGAAATCAAAATGCAGGACGTTGTCATTCCACATGAGTGTGGAAAATATCTAATCAACGTTTGCAGATACATCGATGCGGAGCTTGAGAAATTCTACGGGAAGACACCATTTTACAATGTTAAAAACACAGATGAATTGATTGGTCATCTAATAATTGGGCTTGCTCCTCACACATCTGTTGGAATTGTTGGCAGAATAATTGGATACACAAACACACATGTTTGTTTTGCAACACCAAACTGGCACTCTGCCAAGCGACGCGATGCTGATGGTGACGCAGACTCTATTATGTTGCTCATGGACGCACTGCTTAACTTTTCACGGCAGTTTCTATCAGATAAAATCGGGGGGCTTATGGATGCACCGTTGCTTGTACAACCGACCGTTTTACCACACGAATCACAACCCCAAGCACATAACTTTGAGGTAACAAAGAAACTACCACTGGAATTTTTTGAAAACACATTACTCGGCAAAAAAGCAAGCGAGGTAACATCTGTTGAAATAATCAAGTCAAGGCTAGAAACCGAGACACAGTTTTACGGATATTATTTTACCCATCCCACAACAACACTTACCACATCGAGGTCTCGGAGTGCATATTCTACACTTGGTTCTATGCTTGACAAATTTGATATGCAAATTAGAAATGCTGAGCTAATCAGTGCAGTAGACCCAACCGAAATCGTAACTAACGTAATCACAACACACCTTGTTCCGGATATAATTGGAAATCTTAGAGCATATGGAAGACAAAAATTTCGGTGCACTGCATGTGGAAGAAAATACAGAAGAACGCCGCTCTTGAAACACTGTGTATGCGGAAACGATCTGATCCAGACGATCACACGCGCTTCTATTGAAAAATATCTACGACTTGCAAAAAGATTAGTAGAAAAATATGATGTGGGTCCCTACATTAAAGGGAGAATTGCAACACTAGCTGACGAAATTGATTTGGTGTTTGGAAAGAGAAAAGGTGACCAGCTTTTGCTTACCGATTACCAGTAAATCATCTTAGCTTAACATATGCGTAAGCATCAAGCTTGTTATCAAAGCAGTAATGGACCTTTTGGTAATCCTTTCTGAAGGACCTGACCTCGGTCGCAAGCTTTTTGGGTTCTTTTTTATCAATGATGATTTTTTTGATAAAGGATGCAATCTCTTTCATTTCTGATTCCCTCATGCCTAACCTCGTGATTTCAGCAACCCCCAACCTGATTCCACCTGGGTGGAAATAGTTTCTTCCCGCCTTAATGTCGCCTGGTATAAGCTGCCGGTTTACGATGATGTTTGCTTTTTCAAGATCTGCTTCTACCTTACCCCCATCCGAATAATCCAAAACATTGACCGCTATTTGGTGTGATTTTGTAAATCCGCGTTTTTCACCTAATATCTTGAAACCGTTTTCACTGAGGGCGACGGCAAGTGCCTTTGCATTTTTGATTACTTGCTTTGCATATTCTTTACCGAATTCCAATGCTTCTGCAAACGTAATCGCTTTTGCTGCCATATGATGAATGTGATGACTACTCGTAAGTCCCGGAAATGTCGCTTTCTTTATTGCCTCACCATATTTTTCATACGCCAGCACCAAACCGCCTTGTGGTCCAAACAACGTCTTGTGCGTACTCATAGTCATCGTGTCCGCTCCCTCTCTCAGTGGATCTTGAAACTGTCCACCTGCGATAAGGCCCGCAACATGGGCTCCGTCATAATTGATGTGAATGTTGTGAGCCTTAAGAAAATCTGCAAGCTCCTTTACTGGATGTGGGAACAAAAACAAAGAACCCCCAAACATTGCCATCTTGGGTAACCTGTTTGCTTTTTTTAGCTCCTCGATCTTTTCTTTTGTCTTGTCAACATCGATTGTCATTTCATCTGCATCAAATGGATAAAATTCCACATTGAGCCCATGGACTAGACCAGCTGTTCCTGAATGCTCTTTTTTGCCGTGTGAAATGTGTCCGCCCGCCGGAATCGAAGGGGCAATCATCACGTCTCCCGGATCTGTAAATGCCGAATAAACTGCCAAATTAGCTACGACGCCAGAAATTGGCCTTACGTCTGCAAACTCGGCTCGGTACAACTTTTTTGCAAGCTCCATACACTGGATCTCTACTTTGTCTATGTAGACACAGCCTGCGTAAACACGCTCACCAGGCCAACCTTCGGCATAACGGTTACCAAAATCAGACAAAAGAGCCTCGCGGACTGCTGGGCTTGGTATGTTTTCACTTGCGATTAGGGGAATCGAGTTCTCAAACCACTTGTTATGCTCCTTAAGATCCGTCAGTATTTTCTTGTAAGAATCCTTGTAGGGTGATTTTGTCATGATCTTGCCATTTGCCATCCCAATTTAAAAACAACGATTTTGAGGAAGGTGTTCACAACCGAAATTCCCAACTAGAAAATCAAAAATGCAAGGACAAACAACGTTATCATTTCAGTAAGATAAGGAAATTCACAAACAAAGTATAAAAAGGGAAAAACAAAAACTCATTCATTATGAGTTTACAAGCTGCAAAGGGGGGCTCACTTCCAGTAGTCATATTAAAAGAAGGAGCTTCTGAAAGCAAAGGTCGTGAGGCACAAAAGAACAACATCATGGCATCCAAAATTATTGCCGAAATTGTCCATACGAGTCTTGGCCCACGGGGTATGGATAAAATGCTTGTTGACTCATTAGGCGATGTTACAATCACAAATGATGGCGCGACAATCCTAAAAGAAATTGATGTCCAACATCCAGCAGCAAAAATGTTGGTTGAAATTTCAAAGACAACTGACACAGAGGTTGGCGACGGCACTACCTCTGCAGTAGTACTTGCTGGTGCACTTTTAGAAAATGCCGAATCTCTTCTTGCTCAAGACGTTCACCCAACAGTAATTGTTGACGGGTATAGAAAGGCCTCCAAAAAAGCTCTCCAATATCTTAAAGAAATATCAGAGGATGTTACTCCCAACGATAAAACAGTTCTTAATAAAATTGCAAGTACTTCGATGGAGACAAAACTGGTTAGAAAGGGATGCGAACTCTTGTCCACGATGATCGTCAAAGCGGTTCTTGCAGTTGCTGAAAAAAGTGACGATAAATTCGCAGTTGATCAGGACGATATCAAGGTGGAAAAAAAGGCTGGAGGCTCAATCAGAGACTCGATTCTAGTAGAAGGGCTAGTGCTTGACAAGGAAGTTGTTCATGGTGGGATGCCAAAGAAAATAACTGAAGCAAAAATTGCATTAATTAATACTGCCTTAGAAATCGACAAGACCGAATTTGATGCAAAGATAAACATCTCAAACCCTCAACAGATGAAAACATTTCTTGATGAAGAAAACCGGATGATCAAAAATATGGTGGATAAGATAATTGCCTCTGGCGCAAATATCCTCTTATGTCAAAAGGGAATTGACGATATGGCGCAACACTATCTAGCACGTGCTGGAATTTTAGCAGTAAGACGCGTAAAAGAAAGCGACATGGCAAAGCTTGCAAAGGCAACCGGTGCAAGAATTGTCACAAACCTTGATGATCTCTTTGAAAAAGATCTTGGAGCTGCAGAGTTGGTTGAGGAAAGAAAAATCGAGGAGGACAGGTGGGTTTTCATTGAAGGTTGCAAGAATCCAAAATCTGTTACGCTGCTCTTGCGAGGTGGTTCACAAAGAGTTGTTGATGAGGTAGAAAGATCGGTTCATGATGCAATTATGGTTGTAAAAGATGTTATGGAGAAACCAGCAATCGTTGCCGGTGGAGGAGCGCCTGAAACATATGCTGCAACTAAAATCCGAGGGTGGTCAAAATCACTTGAAGGTCGCGAACAGCTAGCTGCAGAAAAATTCGCAGACGCACTTGAAGCAATTCCCCTGACTCTTGCAGAAAGTGCCGGCATGGATCCGATTGACACTCTTACCAACTTGCGCTCAAAACAACTCAAGGGAGAAAAATGGACAGGAATCGATGTGATGAAGGCCAAAGTGAGTAACATGAAAACAGGCGACATTGTAGAACCATTGGCAGTAAAGAACCAGATTGTTTCTGCAGCAACAGAGGCAGCTTGCATGATTTTAAGAATCGACGATGTAATTGCCGTAGCCAAATCTGCTCCGCCTGCAGGAGGCCCAGAAGGTGGTATGCCTGGCATGGGAGGAATGCCAGGAATGGGCGGTATGGGTGGAATGGGCGGTATGGGCGACATGGGCGAAATGTGATTTCGAAAACCTCGACATTCTTCAAACGTTTATTTGCTAACATAATTTACAAAAACCGATGAGCGGGGCTACAAAGATAATTACGAGTGTAAAATACGCCTACCTTATAGCGTTCTTTGCCCTCCTTTCGGGCCTTTTCTATCCGTTTATTCAGAATGGGACAGTTGACTATGTGATCGCCGGAATCGCCATACTATTCGTAGGACTTGCGGGAGCCATCTTGGTATACAAAGCCTCAACATCTGATAAAAAACGCGGGATTTTCCTAGGAATTGGATTTGGTCTTATTGCAGTATCGCTTTTCTTTATTTTTGCGCTAACAGGCAGGCCATTGGCCTAGACATCAAAGTAAAGATAGAACTCGTGCGGATGAGGTCTAATTGAGATCTCACGGTGATCCTTTCGCCCAAGTTCGATTATCTTATCAATCACATCGTTTGAGAAAATTGGGTTGAGGAACTTACGATCACTTTCAAGCTCATCTAATGCCTCACCTAAATTAGCTGGAACTGTCTTGATTCCACGTTTTTCCCGCTCTTCCCTTGTCATTTTGTAAATATCTTCAATCACTGGATCCCCCGGATCAGTCTTTTTCTTTATGCCATCAAGGCCCGCCGCCAAGACGGCAGAAAACACCAAGTATGGATTTGAAGAAGGATCCGGCGCTCTGTATTCGAATCTCTTTAGATAGGCATATTTTTCCCCTCTAAAGTGTTCTGGAACTCTTATGGCCGCAGACCTATTACTTGCGCTCCAAGCTATATAGACAGGAGCTTCATACCCTGGAACCAATCTGTGATACGAGTTAGTTGTTGGGTTTGTGATTGCACACAGCGCTCTTGCATGACTCATTACTCCACCACAAAAATATCTCCCGACTTGGCTAATCTCGTCTTTTGCGTCCTTATCGAAAAAGGCGTTCTTGCCATCCTTCCACAGACTGACGTTTGTGTGCATCCCAGAACCAGCATCCATTGAAATTGGTTTTGGCATCATTGTTGCTACCTTGCCGTGCTTTTTGGCAATGTTTCTGACTACATACTTGTAGCTCTGAGCACCATCGGCGGCATTTGTAAGATAGTCATACTTGATATCAATCTCGCATTGACCTGCAGTTGCGACCTCATGGTGATGATTGTCACATAAAATTCCAAAGTATTCGTTTAGAACATCAACACATTCATTTCTAAAAGCAGTCAAGGTATCTGAAGGCGTACTAGGATAGTATCCTTCCTGAAGGCCCATAGGATAACCTGTTCCTTCTTGACTCCATGGGGCCTCTTTTGACTCGATAGAATAAGACTGACCTTTGTATGGCGTTAGAACATCCCAAATTATTTTGTCAAATACAAAAAACTCTACTTCTGGGCCCCAGTAACTATAATCAAATCCTTGTGTTTTTAGATATTCTTCTGCTTTTTGCGCAACTCCTCTAGGGTCTCGTTCTAGCCGTCCTCTCCCACGACCCCAAAAAATATCACAAATTAACCGTGCCGTTTTGTGCTCCGTCATCCAAGGGATGATTGCAAATGTATTTGGATCTGGTTTTAGAATAAGGTCAGAATCCTCCACACTTGTAAAACCGACGATCGAAGAACCATCTAGCTTTGGAAGGCCGTCCTTCATATTATCCGGTGTAAAAAGCGACGCAGAGATTGTTGTATGGTGATATCTTCCAACAAGACTTGTAAACTGTAAATCGATAAAGCGGATATTTTCATGTTTTATTTTTGCAAAGACTTCGTCAGCTGAATATTTGATCTGAGTTGTGTCACCGTGAATTACTTTATATGGCAATTTGGTTCCTTCATGTTTACACGAAAAACCGCCGGATTTAAGGATTAAGGTGCTAAATGTCAGAAACAAAAAAAATTGATGTAAGCTCGTTGTACTCTGTTCTACTCCGGGAAATCGAAAATGATCAGGTACAAGAAATCGATCCTGAATTTTACAAGGCACTCTCTGAGTATCTTGGCAAGCTGAAAAATGAAGGATATGATGGAATCGAAAACAAGATAAAAAATAGACTCGTAGAGATGCTCACACAGATAACATCGCTTCTTTTGAAAGCTCGAATCGAAAAAGTAACTGCTCAGGCAGAGCTTGACTTTACAAACCTACTTGATGAGGAGAAGTTCATCGTTGAATCCCAACAGCAACTACAAGAAAGAAGAGACATGATCCTTTCTGCTACACTCAATGGTAGAACAAAACTTTTAGAATCGGTATCAAAAAAACACAAGGTAAAGCCAATCACGGTTCGTTTCTTAAAGGACTTTGATCAGTTTGTGGGAGCCGACCTTACAAGATACGGTCCTTTCAAGGCAGAAGACATCGCTACGATTCCAAACGAAAACGCTCAGGCATTAATTACAAAGAATATCACAGTCAAACTACATCTAGAAGACTAAATTATAGCGACAATAAAAGGAAGAAAGATGTCTCATCTTAATGTTGATGTTATCGATTTTCTATTATTGACAATCTATCCTGTGATAGCACTGTTTGCTATTGAAATTATTAGCAGGGCAGTCAAGCTTTCAAGCTGGGTCAAACTAGTTTCACAAGGAATCGCGTCGATTGCGTTTGGTATTGCATATGTTACTCTAATTACGGCACATTGGCTTACCTCGCTTGTATTGTTTGCACTTGCGTTAGCGTTATTCTATCAAGCAAGGATTGCAAAGCTAAAACCAGGAAAATCAACCTACTAGTCTTTGAGCTTTCTGAAGACCTTATTCAAAAAGCCACCGTTTTTTCCTCTAATCACTTTTTTTTCGCCAAACCTTTTTGCGCGAATTGATGATAACTTTACGCAGCGATGTTCTTCTGGCAATCGGTGCTCAGCGCAAAACTGATCCTTGCAGTAATTGCACTCAAAAGGAAGATCCGTTTCATTTCCACAATAAGTACAGTTTACTATTTTCACTAATTATTCTGTGATTTTAGAGGTAATAAATCTCGGTCTGTCAAATTGCGCAGAACCATAAATCTTAAAACCGTTTTGCAAAAACATAAAACAATGATGCTAGCCAATGTGGCTAGAATGATTAAAGACAAAGTTGCAATAGTTACGGGTGCAAGCAGCGGGATTGGTGAGGCAACAGCACTTGCGCTCTCGAAGGCTGGGGCCAAAGTGGCAATTGGTGCACGACGTATCGATAGGCTTGAGGCATTAAAGAGCCAAATTGCAAAAAATGAAACAGATGTTTTTGCCCAAAAATTGGATGTGACAAAGAAATCCGACTGTGACTCATTTGTTGACGCTGTCGTAAAAAAATGGAGGACGGTGGACATTTTGGTAAATAATGCCGGCCTTATGCCGCTAAGTTTCTTCAAAAATCTCAAGATAAATGAATGGGATCAGATGATAGACGTAAACATCAGAGGCGTCTTGTATTGTACAGCAGCGGTAATTCCTCACATGCTCGCCAAAAAATCTGGTCACATTGTCAATATCTCGTCCGTGGCAGGCAGGATTGTGTTTCCGGCAGGCTCGGTGTATTGTGCTACAAAACACGCAATCACTGCACTAAGCGAAGGGTTGAGACAGGAGTTCAGTCAGAGATCAAACATCAGGGTAACATGCGTAGAACCCGGAGTAGTTGCGACGGAGCTTACAAACACCATAACGGATGAGTCGCTCAAGGCATTTGTAGAATCATCAAAAAAAATGGAATCTCTCAGATCAGAAGACATCGCAAACGCAATTGTGTATGCGGTCGAATCTCCACCACATGTTAACGTAAATGAGATTTTGATTAGACCTGTAACACAAGAACGATAAATTGCAAAAACAGATTCTCATTTTAGGTGGAGGTTTTGGGGGACTTGCGGCAGCTAATGAACTTCGCTCAAACCTTGCAGACGATGTGAAAATAACCATCATTGACAAAAAAGACTATTTTATGATGGATTTGGTCAAACTTTGGATCATAAAGGGAACAAGGCAGTTTGAGAGCTCAAAACGTTCGCTCCAATCAGTTACAAAAAAGGGTATCGAGTTTGTAAATGAAGCAGTAATTCTAATTGATCCAAATCAAAAAAGAGTAAAGACAACCACCAAGGAATTTTCTTATGATTATCTGATAATTGCGGTAGGAGTTGAGCTTGCACCAGAAAGAATCTCAGGGCTTGCTACACACAGTATGATCCTATACGATATTGAGCATGTACCAAAGATTCGACAGAAAATACTAGATATGAAAGCTGGTAGACTTGTTTTTGCTATTACGGGAATGCCATACAAGTGCCCGCCTGCCCCTTTTGAGGCAGCACTGATAATTAACACGATGCTAAAAGAGATGGGAAAGCGAAACACAATCTCTATTGATTTTTACAGCACGGCACCAATTACACTGCCAGCCGCCGGCCCAGAGGTAAGCAAGCAGCTTTTAGATTTGTTGGAATCAGAAAACATCAAGTTCCACGGTTCCTGTAAAACAATCTTAGTTGAACAAAACACACTAAAATTTGAAGATGGGAGTTCTACGAAATTTGATCTACTCATTGCGGTTCCTCCACACAAGGCCCCAAAAGTAGTGCATGAAGCTGGTTTTGCACAGGAAGGCCAGTTCATTTCTGTAAAACGTGACTGTAGGACACAACATGATCAAGTCTATGCGATTGGGGATGTGACAACGATGATGGTTACGCCTAACATCGCTGTGCCAAAAGCGGGGATTTTTGCAGAGGGGGAGGGGGTAGTAGTAGCGCGTGACATCATCTCACAAATCAAAAAGGAACAGAACAATTCTATTTTTGATGGGAAAGGAGGATGTTTTGTTGAAATGGGAACTACCGCTGGTTACGTATATGTAGATATGTTTGCCGAGCCGAACCCAATAACACGACTTGATGAACCTGCACAAGAACACCTGCAAGAAAAGGAAAAATTTGAACAAGAACGGCTGCAAAAATGGTTATGATTCTTTTTTCTTTTCTCTAGACATGTGATCCAAAAGTGCCTTCAAATCTGGATTAATGTCACTTGCGTTTTTTGCCATGTCTAGTTTTTCAGGAATGCTCCTTTTGAAATCCTCTGCTTCCAATTCCACGCGAAGCTTTTCTTTACAATCTGTATGGTCTTGATCCGTTGCAGAAATCTTGTGGCAAATAGAGCAGATCTTCATACTACATTATTGATGCGACCATTTAATAATTTCACGATTTGTCTCCACCATGAGGGGCCGTCGTCTAGTTTGGCCATGATGCTAGCCTGGGGTGCTAGAGGTCGTGGGTTCAAGTCCCACCGGTCCCATCTTTATCTCTACTGCACACAGTTAGTTGAGGGTTGGGCATTATTTTTTCCAAAAATAATGCCTAGCTCCCAAGCATGTGCTTTACACATTGCGGCTTGCT
>CAZLSK010000002.1:0-30456 GCA_964562075.1 uncultured Candidatus Nitrosotenuis sp. | reverse complement strand
ACCACAAAGGCTATCTTTTGATGCAATTAAGTAAACACCAAAACGCACTGCAGATATTTGATCAAATCCTGGCAAACCATGTTCACATACCTGCTTTATTCAGCAAAGGATTGATCTTCGAAGAACTTGGCTATAATGAGGAAGCGCTAAGGTGCTTTGATCAGATATTAAATAAAAATGAAAATGATGTTGATTCATTGTTGCACAAAGGCAAAGTATTGTTTAGCATAAAAAAGTTCGATATTGCCATATCAAGCTTTGATGCAGTCTTGGAAATAGATCAAAAGAACATCGAGTCGATTGTATACAAAGCCAAATCATTACTCAATCTTGGGATGTTCACGGATTCTATTTCTTATTCAGATAAGGCATTAGCACTAGAACGAAATAACCTCGATGCTTGGTACACCAAGTCATTGGCACTAATAAAGACAGTAAAATATCAAGAAGCATTGCGATGCACAGAACAAGTATCGAGAATAAAACCACATTACAAAGAGATTCTGTATTACCAAGGAGTATGTTTATCAAATCTTGAAAAAAGAGAGCAGGCTATTGAAATTTTTGATAGATTTTTACAGATTCATCCAAATCACAAGGGTTGTATGTCACAAAAAGGAACCTTATTACAAAAACTAGGAAAACATCAAGATGCGATCCTGTGTTTTGACAAAATTTTACAACTTGATTCATCAGATGTTGCTGCTCTGCTCCATAAGGCCAAATCATTAACAATACTTGGAGAGTACGAAAATGCACTTTTGTGTTATGATATGATGGGTAAAACCGACTCTAGCACTGATGTGTTGTTGGAAAAAGGCTTGTTACTTTCGATCCTAGGACAACATGAGAAATCAATCGAATGTTATGATCAAATACTTAAAAATGAGCCAAGTAACTTTAATGTACTAAAAAATAAATCATTGTCTCTTGCCAACTTGGGCAAGTATCTAGAATCTTTGGAACTTGCAACAAAAACACTATACATTGAGCCGGATAATTTGGAGTTATTATCAAGCAAGGCAAAATCACTTCAAATCTTGGGAAGACACAAAGAAGCAATTATCGCATTTGAACAAATACTGGGAAAAAACCCAGAAAATACAGAAGTTTTATTCCAAAAGGCAAAATCGCTTCTGTTGATAGGAAAAATACCGGAGTCACTTGCGGTACTCCAAACCGCCGTGAATATAGATCCACTCTACAAACAAATTGCTGCCAAAGACTTGGCATTTACAAAACTAGGAACAAACCTAGCCTTCAAATCAATAATCAGTTAACCTACTTTTTTAACAACAAATAAAATTACATCAATAACTCGATTGGTTTTGCCTTCTTCCAAAGGTGTGTACACAGACTGTACATGTTATTTATCATCTCTGAGGAGTTTGTGTACATGATAGAATCATTGTCATCATTTAGGTCCATAGATTCTTTTATTGAACCTGACATGATTAACTGATTCCCTTCCTCAACAATCATTCTGCTTTTGGATGGAAGTTTTCCAATTCTAGTCTCGGTTGCATTTAACCTGTTAATCAAGGGCAACAGATTTTCACTGTTGGTCCAAGTCAAGACTTTGACTTCACCTTTATTTTGCTTACACATCTTTATCTTTTCGGGGATGGCAGTATGATACATTCTAAGTATATCTTCTACGGTGGTAACAACGTAGATTGTTTTTGTAGATTCTTGGATCAGCTTTCCAACTCTTGCATAGATGTTTGCTCTTCCTTGAATTATGGAAAATGATGAGATCTCTGTAACCGTTTCAGGCCTTGTTATCTGTTGTAATTGTTCAACAATCTTACGAGAAAGCTTTTGCATCGTAATTATCTCGTCTTCTTTTCTTTGCATGATTGTAGTTAGTCCTTCCTTTGGATCCATTGCTTTGCAAATTGTTGGATTTGAAAATGTGGTTGTAATAAGTCCCAAGTTTCGGAGTTTGTTTAAGGATCTGTAAGCCTTGCCTCTATCAATATCAAGCTTTGCAGACATTGTACCTACTGTTACAGAACCCATCTGTAGCAATCCTAGGTAAACCATTGCGTCTGTTTTTTCCAAACCAAAATACGACAGTGCTGTAACTAATTCTTCTTGAACACTCATTGTGTAACACCAATCGCATTAACTTGAAGACTTTGAGTTTTTTTCTGAACACTGACTGAACTATTTTTTATCAACATCATGTAAAATCAGAAAGACAATAATGATTTTAGTTGTTGTCTGTTTTATTCAAACAAACATCAAACTTGAGAAATTTTTTCACCAATTGTTGACTTTGTAAAAAATAACACCAATCATACTAATTCAATGTTTGATCATCCTGATCACACTCTAGAATATACTCTTACACTATAATAGAAAACCAATGAACCTTATTAGAAAAGGACATAGACAATCCCATAGAGGAGTCATAGGCGTCGAGTCTGCAATTGTTATGATTGCATTTGTAATTGTAGCAGCAGCCTTAGCTTTTGTCGTTCTCAACATGGGTTTCTCTACAACACAGAAAGCAAAGACTACAATTGTTGCAGGCTTGGGTGAAGCAAGCAGCAGCCTAGAAGTTGGCGGCAAAGTCACAGGCTTTGGTTGCACATCCAGTTCGAGCGAAACTGCGTGTGCTACAGCACCACTACTTAACGTAACAACAGTTCCACTCAGAATTGCTTCCGGCGGCGAATCCATTGACTTGAGCTCAAGTACTGCTTCAGTCAAGTATCTAAGCAACTCTGTACAATATGATAACATCTATGCTGGACCAATCACATCATCCACATATGCAAATGCGACAGAGGCATTCACACAAGCTGCGGCAGAGTCAGGTTCTGCTTTTGATGCATTTAACAGTGCACATCCAATTGATGGTGCAGCACCATCAGCTACAAAGGCTGTAGTTTACTGGTCCGTTAGATCAAATACAAACTCTATACTGGATCAGGGCGAGCATGCTGTACTGGCAATAGCCTTCGCAACATCAGACAGACCGGCAGCATTGGATAAAATCAGGGCAGAAATTGTTGTACCAACTGGTTCAGCACTAACTGTTGAACGCCAAGTACCAAACATCACCAATCTTGTAGTCGATATGGGATAAAGTGATTGTGCAAATAATCACAACTTTCTTTTTATTTTCTAAAATAGAAGCTTAAGTTATTTTATGCTCGATAAACAAAGAATAACTCTCTCAAATGCTGTTATTAATCTGCCTACTAGAGATATCCAAGTTCTTCTGACAGAAAACATAATCGAGATTTTATTTTTAGTTATGAACAATAATTGTAAACCATTGTTGATTCTTAGCAAAGTAGAAACTTAAGATAAGAAAAACTATATCAAATAATTACTTAACCACTGTTTGATCATCCTGATCACACTCTAGAATATACTCTCATGCCTTCATAAAAAACCAATGAAACTTGTTAGAAAAGGACATAGACAATCCCATAGAGGAGTCATAGGCGTCGAGTCTGCAATTGTTATGATTGCATTTGTAATTGTAGCAGCAGCCTTAGCTTTTGTCGTTCTCAACATGGGTTTCTCTACAACACAGCGAGCAAAGACTGCAATTGTGGCTAGCCTGGAGGAATCAAGTAGCGCATTAGAAATTGCGGGTAAAGTAACTGCCTCGGGTGATGTCGACGCTGGTTATCTCAACGTAACAGCGGTTCCAGTCAAAGTCGCATCAGGTGGTTCGTCTGTAAACTTGGGTAATGGAACTATGGCAGTTAGATATTTCACTGGAAATGTTGAATACGATAATATCATGACTGGTGTACTGGCTACCGGTTCATATGCAAATCTAACGGAAGCGATGCAGGCATCAATCGCAGCAAACTACCTCTCTACAAATCCAGTTAATGGCACTGCAAACAGTGCAACCTCAGCAGTAGTATACTTTGCCGTGAACAGAAATGACAACTCTATACTTGACCAAGGCGAACATGCGATCGTTGCTCTAGTTCATGCAGAAAATGAGAGACCTCAAGCCCTTGATGTTATAAGAGCAGAAATCATTGTTCCGACTGGTTCTCCTCTGACTATAGAAAGACAGGTGCCGAACATAACGACGAATGTTGTAGATCTTGGATAACCAACACAGGTTTCCAAGAAATACCATTTTTATTACAAAATAATATTTTCAATTTGAACAAAGCCAGACTTTAATTTAAGCATCGAATCAATCGATTGTGGTTCATCATTTTAACGCAGTCATGATTAGTATCACGGCAACACTACTTTTGTTGATGGTTTTCATAGCTACAAATAGCTATCAAAGTTCCCATCTTGAGGCACAAAATTCATCTGATGATTACAATGAATCAAAAATGCCTGAGCTCAGATATTATCAAAACTACAATGAATTAACAGCAGACGCAAAAACCGCTGTGGTTTATCCAATTTTTACACAGGGTGCATATGAATGGGGTGGTATCCATGATTATTATGCTGGCTATTGCGATTCGTGCCTAAATAGCCACATACCAACGACATATGAGAAAACATTTTCGGCAAGTGGTAACGGGTTTAGAATTTTAGAATTTTTAGGTTATCAAGTAATTGATGATATAGATGTTGACAAAAACCCCCAAATCCTTGCTCAATTTGACAAAGTTATTCTGCTACACAATGAATTTGTGACAAAAAAAGAGTTTGAAGCAATAACATCACATCCAAAAGTCATTTATCTATACCCAAATTCGTTAAGCTCTGAGGTGGTTGTGGATTATTCAAAAAATAAGATCACTCTCATTCGTGGGCCATCCTTCCCTCATTCAGGTGTCAAAAATGGCTTTGATTGGGAATATGACAACTCACAATTTTTTTCAGATTGGGATTGTAACTCGTGGAAGTTTTATCCAATTAAAAAAGGCTATATGTTAAATTGCTATCCAGAAACATTTCTTCCAAATGATGGTTACGAATTATTAAAAACGTTGAAAAGCCTCTAAACCACGAAAAAGTTTTGTTCATTGACCTTGCCTAGCACTATGTTTGATCATCCTGATCACACTCTAGAATATACTCTTACACTATAATAGAAAACCAATGAACCTTATTAGAAAAGGACATAGACAATCCCATAGAGGAGTCATAGGCGTCGAGTCTGCAATTGTTATGATTGCATTTGTAATTGTAGCAGCAGCCTTAGCTTTTGTCGTTCTCAACATGGGTTTCTCTACAACACAGAAAGCAAAGACTACCATAGTATCCGGATTGAGTGAAGCAAGCAGCAGCCTAGAAGTTTCCGGCAAGGTCTTTGGTTCAGGTCATATCACCGATGCTAAGCTCAACGTAACAGCGTTCCCAATCAAGATAGCATCAGGTGGCGATTCTGTCAACCTAGATAATGTTACTGCAGCAGTAAAATACTTGAGCAACTCAATTAGCTACGACAACATCTACAAAGGTACACTCACTACTACAGCAGATGACCTTACAGATGGAACAGCAGACGGACAATGGTTACAACTATCAGAAGCAGCAGAATCAGCACTACAGGAAAACTTCATTGATGTAAACCCATTCAATGGTAGCGATGCAGATGACACTGATTGGCCTACTGAAACATCAGCATTCATCTACTGGACAGTAAATGACAACAACAATGACATTCTAGACCAAGGCGAACATGCTGTATTGTCGATATTCTACGCTAGAGACGACAGACCGGCAGCATTAGACAAAATACGTGCAGAGATACTGGTTCCAACTGGTGCAGCACTAACCGTTGAAAGACAAGTCCCATCAATTACCACAAATGTTGTAGACCTCGGATAAACAAATGGAGTGTTTTCATGATCGCTCCAAGCAACCTTTTTTCTTTCCTAACAAAACCGCTGAGTAGCCTTACACAATCATTTAGAATGTTTGTGGCAGGAAGCGTTATTGGAGTCTACGGATTAATCTTATACGAGGTTTTTCCAGAGTTTCTTTTCGATCTCAATTATTCAGTATATTATTTTGTCATTCCAGTTAGTGTTATAGCATCAGTTTTGATCGCATTACCAAAGTTCACAGGAGGCAATGCAGCTGCACCTCAGACCCAAGTGGCGGTAGAAGAGGCAGATCCACTCTTAAATCAGATAATCTCAGAAGGCTCTGAATCTGCACAACCAACGGCTGGAACACAAGATGAAAACATAGACATTTCAAAGATTGGAGGCAGCAACGCAGAGCTTGATGCCTTGCTTGCAGGTGGTGGTTCTGGGGAGATCAGTGATACCATAACTAGCGAGACCACCGTCGCTGCTGATGTGCCAGCATTTGATGAAAATAGGATTCGCGAATTAATCGACCAAAAATTTGAACCGGTAGAAAAAGATCTTACTACCTTCAAAAAAGATCTCAACAAAATCAAAGAAGACATGAAGATCACAAAAGAAAGTGTTGATACTCTGACCGAATCATTTGAAGGAACACTCACCGACATGAAGGCATTCCAAGCAGAGATTTCAAACCCACTTAACTTTATGCGCAAATACTTTGAAGCACTTGATCTGACTAACCTCTCCGATCCTTCCTTGCCACTAAAACAAGGAATCCTTCAAACCGCGCAAACACAAAACAATTCAAGCTCAAACAATCAACCAGCAAGTCTAGTCACCACACCGCCTCAGAGCTCACCAATTCCTATTGTGATACCAGCAGGCTATGATGCACCACAGACTTCGCAAAATACGCCATCCCCTTCTGTAATAAAGGGCAGTGAGATGGATAGTCTCGTAAAGGGCACAGACCTTAACAATCCAATGGAGTCCGTGATGAAGCCGCTCTTTAATGGAAATCTCTCAGTGGCAAACATGATGGCAATAATTGAGCTTGTAGGTGAGATGTTTGCAGAAAAAGGAGACGACTGCATTGATTTGCTTGTAGAACAATGCAAACTAATGGGACTCAAGCCAGAAGATGAAAGCACAATCTACAACATCATAGATATGCTCAAAAATTCAGGTATGTCAGTTGAAGAATCGATAGCACAGCTGTATAGGTTTGCAAAAATTGTGGGACTCAATGACAAAGAAGCAGATGCCTATTTTGCAAGATTCAGCGCGCAAAATCGACCACGTCGTGATAACACAAGGAGTGAGTAAGACATGGGCGCAGGCATAATGACAGAAGGAATTCTTATCATTGCTTCTATTGTAGTTGCCACATCGATGGCAGGAATCGTCATGTCTCAAGTTGGTACATTTGAATCAACCTTTACTGCCACATCAGAAAGTCAAAAAAACGAGATGCTAACAAAGCTCAAAATCATTTACGCCGTACGGAATGAAACAGAAACCCCTGATACGCTAGAAGTCTGGGTAAAAAACATTGGAATCGATCCCATTACTGCACCAACTTCGATGGATGTATACTATGGACCGGTTGGTTCGGCGCAACTCGTCACCTATGACTCTGGAGGAGGAGAGGATACATGGCGATTTGAAACATTACCAACAATAATTCAAAAAATGGACACAGTCCAAATCAGAATAGCCGATTCACAGCTTACTACTGGTCAAACCTATCTTGTACGAATTACTGCACCTAATGGAGTATCCGCAGATTACATTCTTTCAACGTAATTGCTGTGAGGAATGAGGCGTGGGCCTAAGTATCGTAATCTCGGGAGGGATTGTTCTGTTCGCTCTAGTCTACATTTTACTAACAATGCCAGGGGTTGTCAACCAGACAATCTTGATAACAAAGGCATCAACTGATATCTCCGAGGTAGAAGACTCTATTTTGCGGACAAATATTGAGATGAGCTCACTTAGTGCAGCTTCTGGTTCTAGCGTGGTAAACTTTACAATCAATAACACAGGAACAGAAAAGCTCTGGGATTTTACAAAATTCAGCCTCTTTTTGACATATACTTCTGCCTCTGGCACTCAAACCGAGTCACTTAGCTATGAAGGGACGTGTTCAGGCAATCCTTCCAGTGGAAGTTGGTGCATAGCATCCATTTCATCCGACAATGTAGACCCAAACATACTCAACGCTGATGAGACATTGAATGTGCGTTCAACGGTGAGCCAATCACTGATTAGTGGAACAGTGGTAACCACGTTTTCTACCGATAACGGCATAGTTGCAAGCAGAGCAACATCCACATAAGCAATTTTAATATTCGTTCGAAAAGACCAAACACGATCTTATATCAAATTTTTTTTCAGAATTGCTGTTGAACATTGTAGCGGACATACCGTATGTTATACACACTGAAAGGAGGCATTTGATTGACTGAAATCATTCCGTGCGGAAACGAGGAGGTAGACAGACAATTTGGCGGTGGAATACCATTCCCAACATTAATGTTAATTGAAGGAGATCATGGAACAGGAAAAAGCGCATTAGCTGCTCAATTCATGAAGGGGTTTTTGGAATCTGGCAAAAGAATTCTTTGCGTAACTGAGAATACTGTAAAAGAATACATTGAAAACATGAAGGCAATTACTTTCAACTTTTCAACAGCATTTCTGAGAAACAGGCTTACAATCATGCCACTTCACATGTATGGCGTGCAATGGAACAAAGAACAGTCCTCATACCTTCTTCCAGTTGTTGGCAAATACATTGGAAACAGCTTCAAAGAACACAATTGTGTTGTAATTGACTCACTTTCACTTCTTACAGTTTTTTCTGATGCAAGCAAAATCCTCGAATTCTTCACACAATGCAAATACCTTGTTGCACGTGGGATGAGCATCATTATTACGATTCATCCAGAAGACATTCCTCCGGATCTTAGAATGAGAGTAAAAGGAGGAGTTGATGTATACCTAAGACTTGGTACCTCAAACATTGGCGGAAAAGACGTCAAGACACTAAAGATTGTCAAACTAATTGGAGCCAAAGAAAACACAGAATCCGGATTTGCCTTTGATGTGGACATGACTTTTGGCATAAAGATTGTTCCAATCTCGACGGCAAACGCCTAGGTGAGTCATGGAGGTCAGATGACGCTTGCCCCTTGATTTTTCACAAATAAAGGACAAGAAATTCATTGAAGAGATCAAAAAATCGCCACACCTGATGAACTATCTTGAAATGTATACCGTCAGGGGAAACCCCTTACCATTATTTACCGAGCAGCTGCAAGCCGAACACAAAAAGCTAAAGGAGCCAAACCTGCTGTATCCAACAGCAGAACAGACCTACATTCACATCAATCCACATACCACTTCTGATGACGGCTACATGGAATATGTTATAGTAGAACCAGACTTGCCTGACAGAAAAATCATGGAGCTTGCAGACAGAATGTTTGCAATACATTCAGCAGACTTGGTTCCACCCGCCGAAATCACAGAACGCTTCAACATGGTTGAGACTTATCTCAAAGAACACACAGAGATAACAGATGCCTCTGTAGATTACAATACATTAGGAGATATTTACAAGCTAAAGGCATTACCAGTAAGTAAAAAGGACTGGACAGGATTTAGGTATCATTTTTTGCAAAAAAGGGCAGGAACTGGAATCCTAGATCCGTTTCTTGCAGATCCAAATCTTGAAGACATCTCAATTGTTGGTGCGGGAAACGTCTATGTGATCCACAAGTCGTTTGGTGCCCTCAAATGTCCCTTGTTTTTGGGTGTTGAAGAAATCGATGAGCTCATAGTGAGCATGTCAGAACAATTTGGCAAAACAGTTTCTCATGCAAAACCGGTAATAGATGCTGTCCTGCCAGATGGGTCCAGACTTAATGTCGTATTTGGTAAGGACATCAGCAGGAGAGGAACAAACGCCACCATCAGAAAGTTTGCAAGTACACCATTATCAATCACGCAGATCCTGACATCAAAAGCCCTTGACTTTCGTGAAGCAGCATATATGTGGATGATGCTTGCTGAGGGTTCCAGCGTCTTTATCAACGGAGAAACCGCATCTGGTAAAACCACCACTCTTATGGCAATGACTGCCTTCATTCCCTCAAACTGGAAAATAGTGACAATTGAGGATACTCCGGAAATTACTTTACCTCACGCAAACTGGATTACCGAGCAGACAAGAGACACAGGAAACGAGGCGTCAAGTGTCACGATGTTTGATTTGCTCAAGGCTTCATTAAGACAGCGCCCAAACTATATCTTTGTAGGAGAAATTAGAGGTGCAGAAGCAAACATTGCATTTCAGGCAATGCAGACAGGTCACCCAGTAGTCAGCACATTTCACGCAGCAAACATGACCTCACTTATTCAAAGAATTACAAACCCACCAATGCTAATTCCAAAGACAAACGTCGAAAACCTAAACATTGCTTTGTTCCAGGGTGCAGTGCAGGCACCTGGTGGAAAAAGAGTAAGACGGGTTCTTTCAATTAACGAAATTCTAGGTTATAATCCAGAAGGTGGAAACGTAATGTTCATACCTGTATTCAACTGGGATCCGGGAACCGACGAAGTAAAGTTCAGGGGCAAAGGAAGTAGCGCATTATTTGTGCAAAAGGTGCTTGAAAAGCGAGGCATGTCAAGAAAAGACGAAGGTTTGTTGTATGAGGAATTGGAACTTAGAGCAAAAATTCTTCAAAAAATGATGGAAAAAAGAATCTTCAACTTTTATGATGTGTTTGACTCAATATCCCACTGCAGAGAAATTGGACTTGAGGCATTCTATAAGGAACTGGATTCACTATGATACAAATCCCTCTTTTCAAAAACTTTTCATTTTCAAACCTTCAAAAAAGCGATGAAAAGTTTGTTTATTTTATAGCGTTTTTGTATAGCATCTCAACTGGTGAGATAGGCGGAGTCGACCTCATCAGAACAGCTCGTGAAACTAACTATGGGAGATATAGTGAAGCGTTCAAGGAGGTCTTCCAGCTTGGGATAGGATGGGGCTATGGTGTCTCAAGATCCCTTGAGATGATTGCAGAAAAGGTTACCACAGACAAAACTGACCACCTCATGCAGCTTTTGATCAAGTTAGCCCAAGTCATAAGGTTGGGAGATGTACTGAGAACGTTTTTTGCTGATGAGCTAAAGTCTACCATGCTAACTTTTACTATCGTATATGAGCGTAAGCTTGAAAACGAAAAACTATTCCTAGAGATGTTTTACACACTCATGTCCACTGCAGCATTTATGATTGCAGCAAACTCGATTTTGAGCATGTTGATGGGTCAGGAAAATGCAGAAGGTGTCCTTGTAATGTCGTTTATAGGCGTTACAGTTAGCATGAGTGCGTTTGTTTTCATGATGTACATAATGTTCCCCCGTGATAAGCTCGGTTACTCAACAGCAGACGAGGACCTAAAGTTCAGACTCAGAGTTTACATGGCAGTGGGTGCAGGGGCAGGAATTGGTATTGTGCTTTTATTCACACAGATTCTGCCCACAACTCTTACCGTAGGAATTGCCGCAGCGCCATTGCTTTATCCTGGACTTCTTGCAAGAAAAATGGAACAAAAAATAAAACAGCTAAACGAGTGGTACCCTGAATTTATCAGACATTTTGGTGAGATCTATGCAACACTAGGCTCGGTTGGCGGGTCTTTGGAGGCAGTACTACGAAGCGATTTTGGACCACTACAAAGGCATATCGAGCGTTTTAAAAACAGAATCAAGCACAGAATTGAGCAAAAACTTGGCTTTGAGCTCTTTTCACGTGATACTGGAAGTCAAGTGATTGCAAACGGAAACGAAGTAATCTCATATGCAATGGACAAAGGTGGTGACATGAACCTTGCAGGAAACCATGTTGCTGATATCACAGTAAAGATAAACGAGCTTAGGGCAAAAAGAACTCAAACATCAAAGACATTTGAGACTATCATACTGGTTCTACATGCACTTACACTTGCAGTATTTGGTTTGATGAACAAGTTGACTGGTATCTTTTTTGAGCTTGTAACTACAGTAGAGGTTCAAACCGATACACTACAACTCACTCCAATTGATCCACAACTTATGGCAGTAATGATGCCAGCAATGGTTCTGATGACATCTGTAGTGTCTGCAATGGCATTAAAGGTAGCTCAAGGAGGCCTCTACAAGACCGTATTCTACCACATTGGTCTTTTAATTATGATAGGCTCTGTTGTCATGTTTGTAATGGATACTTTGCTATCCGACTATCTGGCAACACACGTACTTGAATTTGCAGAAGTAGAGATACCATGATGACGTTGTATGAGTAGTTTAAACATACATCAGCCTATATCCGAATTTCAAAATACAAAATTCATGTTCAAAACTCCGGCGATGAGCATACAATGATGGCAGAAAGTATAAGCACCGACTCGATCCAAGTTGTCTCCTTTAGTATAATCAATTCATCTGGCAAAAAAGAAGACTATGCAATCCCAATAGAGCAGGTACGAGAGATCCGTTCCGTTGAAAAAATAACCAAGGTGCCTCGATCAGAATCCTTTGTAAAAGGAATAATGAACCTTCGTGGTCTAATCATTCCTGTGATTGACGTAAGGGAAAAGCTAGGCCTTGGCTCGGAGGAAAAAGCAAACATCACAAAACAAAGAATTCTGGTTGCAGACGTAAGCGGCTCACTCACAGGTCTTTTGGTCGACGAAGTCGACCAGGTGATGAGACTTTATACAAAAGACGTAGAGCCTGCGCCGCAAGGAGCATTTGAATCGTATCACTATATCAAGGGGGTTGCAAAAATCAACGAAAAACTAGTGATTTTATTAGATGCAGAAAGTCTCCTTGGTGGCTCAAAATCAGAGGATCCGACAAAAAACACTCCAGCTAAATCTACCACAAAACCAACCGAAAAATCACCACAAAAACCTCCGCAGACAGAAAATTCAAAACCAACCGAACAAAAAAACCCAGATGATATTCCACCAGAGCTTGCCGAGGTCTTCAAAGAGGACGCAGAAGGTATCCCTCCAACTCAGATAATTAGAGAAGCTGAAACTATTTCAGAATTATAGTTTCCAAAACGGGCGGGTTCAGCTTATTTTGTGCCATTTTGGAGCCCAAGCTTACTAAAAAATTCCTTTCAGTTTAATATAATACGGCTCATTGGGTCTGTCACATGGCATATGGGATACCAAAACTGGAGGAAATCTACGATAGAATCGAGGCTGAAGAAAATAAGCCGATGAGCGAGGCTGACGGTTATCAGTGGGGTCTTGATTATCTCAAAGACATTCTAAAAGAACTTGAAAGACTTGAGGAAAAAGCCTTACAAAAAAAGGATCCTACCTTCTATAACAACATCAAGTTGTCAATACAGAGGGCAAAAGAGGCACAAACCGAGCTTCACAACAAACTTGAAGACGTACGAAAGTAATCCAAATTCTTTTTTATTTATGCTCCTTTGTTGTCAAAATTTTGTATGATCATATTAAACATACTTGATGATATATCGACATTTGATTTTACGGAATTTAATGCCATTTCATCTGCGAACCTCTAATTTTATTAGAATTCTGAACGGGTGGTACCCCTGATTGTATCATTGAATAATGGAGAGGAAACCTAGTTTGCTAGCAAAACCAGTACCGTCACAGATCAAGGTGCTAATAATTAACGATTCTAATTATATGAGTACTCTGCTCAAAGACTTGGTCTCTAATGAAACAATCCTTGTCTATGACATTGCAAAAGATGGACAAGAAGCATTAAGAAAAATTAGCCATCAAAAACCCGATGTAATTTTACTTGATTTGGAAATGCCAAGAATGGATGGCGTGACATTTATTGAAGAAATGGTAAAGCGTGGTACACTAATTCCAACAATTTTGGTAAGTAATTTCAGCCAAGAAGGTGCAAAAATAGTTCTCGATGCGCTGGAAAATGGTGCAATTGACTTTGTACCAGTCGCCCAAGTGAGTTCAGAGGGCATGACACAACTCAAGGATACGCTCATATCAAAAATTACTACCGTTGCTTACTGTGATCCATACAAACTTGTAATTGAAAAAATCAACAGTCTGAAGCCAAAAAGAAAATCGCCTGTTTCCTCACAAGCTGCGTCAGTAGTAATAACCATTGCATCCTCTACCGGTGGCCCAAACATAGTACAATCAATACTTGCGGGTCTTCCTGCAGATATCAAGGCAGGTATTCTGATTGTACAGCATATGCCAAAAGGATTTACGACAAAGTTTGCCGAAAGGCTAGACGGTGCTACCGAAATCGTCGTTAAGGAAGCCCAAGATGGAGATCTCATAACAGAAGGAGTTGCACTTGTTGCACCAGGAGACCTTCACATGGAGATAGATTCGGAGTTACGAGTGAGGCTAGTTAATGGTCCGAAGCGTTTTGGTGTAAGACCAGCAGCAAATGTAACCATGGTCTCGGCAGCAGAATATTTTGGAGCAAACACAATTGGTGTTACTCTGACAGGAATGGGTCATGACGGGGCATTTGGCATGAAGACCATAAAAAGACGTGGTGGAAAAACAATTGCTCAAGACGAACAATCGTCTGTAGTCTTTGGCATGGCAAAGGCGGCTTGTGAACTTAACGCGGTAGACGTCTTGCTACCGCCGGAAAAAATTCCACAGGCAATTTTAAAGGAGGTTCAAAAACTTGTCACAAAATAACTATCAAGAAATGTATGTTTCCGAAGCACTAGAACATATAGAAACAATCAACGAAGCGTTACTAAAGCTCGAAGAAGAGCCTGACAAACGGGAACATCTTGACCTCATATTCCGTTCAGCCCACACTGTCAAAGGAATGTCTGCAACAATGGGTTATGACGACACAAGGGAGCTATGCAAGAACATTGAAAATATTTTTGATAACATCAGAAAAGGACAAGCGAAGCTTACACCAAAGTTGGCAAGTGCTCTTTTCAAATGTATTGATCTATTACGCGAAATGATTGCAGATGACAAAAAGAAAGTCGACCTCCAACCATATCTTCAAATGCTTGAACATCCAGAAGATGTTCAAGTTACTGCAGCAGAGTCGACAACCAGCGCTAAATCCCCTACAATTCGTGTAAAAATGTCAGACCTTGACTCATTGGTAAATCTGGTAGGTGAGCTTGTCATCTCAAAGATGAGACTAGAACAAACACTCAGTAAAGGAACGGATGACTCTCATCAAGTAATGATGGAGCTAGATAGGCTCGTTACCGATCTACAATATCAATCAATGAAGCTTAGGCTTGTCCCAATTGATCAGATATTTAGCAGATTTACAAGACTGGTACGTGACACATCTGCAGCACTAGGAAAAGAAGTAAATCTCATCATGGATAGCTCTGGAATCGAGCTGGACCGAACTGTTCTTGATGCAATAACTGATCCGCTCTTGCACATGCTTAGGAACTGCGTAGACCACGGAATTGAAACTCCACAGGAACGTACTGCTGCTGGCAAATCCCCAACCGGCACTATCAAGCTCACAGCGTATGGGGTAGGAGATCAGGTTGCAATAAAAATCGAAGATGACGGAAGAGGAATTAACATAGACCGACTTAAGGCAAAGGCAGTAGAAAAGAATCTCGTTACGGAAGAAGAGGCTCAAAAAATGTCTGATGAAGATGCCATCGAACTTTTGGGCACGCCCGGTCTTTCAACAGCCAAGGAGGTAACGGATGTATCTGGTAGAGGAGTTGGGATGGATGTTGTCATAACACAAGTGGAGGGAGTCGGCGGTAGCGTAAAAATCACTACACAACAGGGCAAAGGAACAACCATTATTTTGATGATCCCACTGAGCGTCTCAATAATCGGTGGACTACTCATCAATGTCTCAGGTGACAAGTACGTTTTACCATTATCGAGCATTTCAACTACAGTCGTTATCGAAGCTAATCAAATCAAAAGTATCCATGGCCAAGAAGCAATTGTTTTACGAGATCGGGTGGTCCCACTAATCAGGGTAGCAAAGATCCTAGGAATTGCAGAAAATAAACCAAATAACACGGACAAAATCACCATCGTAATAGTTGACAAAGGTGGAAAACCATACGGCCTTGTAGTAGACTCGTACGATCGAAAGCAAGAAATTGTAATTAAACGACTTGGAAACGAATCACATTCGTCGGATCTTTTCACTAATGCAACCATCCTTGGTGATGGTAGCGTTGCATTAATTCTTGATCCGGCTCTTTTAGTTTAGGTGAATACCATGAGTACAGTGTCTTATCTAAATTCAGAAGAGACACAAACACTAAACAAAATTCTTTGCAAGTATATTACATCAAAGACATCCGTTGCTTTATCCACACTACTTTCCGAACCCGTTAATCATCACGTGCAAATCATGAATAATGGAATTAGTCAAATTAAAAACATCAAACTGGCTCCCGACGAAATCAAGGTATGTGCAGTAAGACTAAACGGCAAAGGAGATACACATATCGAAATCTTATATACCATGAACCAAAACCACGCAAAGAAAATAGCTGCAAAATTACTCTGTGTAAATAACATATGTGAAATCGACGAAATGGGTGCATCTGCAATACAAGAGGTAGCAAACATCATGACGGGTTCATTTTTCAACGCTCTTTCCCAAGGCACGGGATTCAGAGTAGATCTCTCTACGCCAAATTTTACAAATGACGAATTACATCTACTAATTGATAGTTCTGCTCGAGATGTAATCAATCCTACCGATGATGCTGTGGTAGCAGACGTTGAGCTGGTCGGCGAGACAAGTGGGACAAAACTACACATGATTATAATGCAAAATCCAGAAAATGCAAGAAAACTACTTGCAAATCATTCCGATAAACCTCAACCAACCAATGAAAACCATGTCTTGGAAGACACGACGACTTATCAAATCGGAGGTGCCAATTCTGAGCTTGACGCGTTATTAGGTGATATAACAAAGGAGAACAATAATTGAGCTTTACTAAACAAGCTCAAGCCAATAACATCATTGAAATTGCAATGGGTGGCTTGGGATTTACCACACCAGAAAAAAATATTCTGCAAACATTTGTTGGTTCTTGTGTAGCTATTTGCATTTTTGATCCAGAAACAAAGATCGCTGGCATGGCTCACGTAATGCTTCCAAAAAACAATACATCCGAACCAAATCCCAAGCCTGAGGGTAAATTTGCTGATATCGCACTCAAAACTTTGATAGAAAGACTTGTTACGAACGGAGCAAAGCTAAGCAGATTAAAGGCAAAGATGGCAGGTGGTGCTAACATCTTTCAAAATGAAAACAAAAAGACAGTCTTTAACATTGGGATGCGAAATGCAGAAACGATCAGAACAACACTTGCAGAAAAAAAAATTTCGCTAGTTTCAGAAGACATTGGGTCCACTGGTGGTAGGTGGGTGATCTATGATGCAAACTCATCTGAAATGAAAGTTAAGGAAAGAACAAAAGGGGTAAAAATCATTTGAGTTTAAACGAAGTAATCTCAGAACAACAAATGCAGCAAATAAAAAAAATAATGCTTCATAGATTTGGAAAGGATCTCAATCAATTCAAAAGACCGTTTCTGAACAGACGAATAAATGCACGTATGAGGGCCGTAGGAGTACAAGATGGTTCTGAATACGCTAAACTATTGGAATCTGACTCAAACGAGCCTTCATTATTGTTTAGGAGCTTTTCAATTAACGTAACAGAATTCTACAGAGATTTGTTTGTCTGGCAACACCTCTCGTCTCAAACAGTTCCACAAATCCTACAAACCAGCGGCGGGTTACCACTTAAAATTTGGAGTGCCGGCTGTGCCTCAGGAGAAGAACCCTACAGTCTTGCTATTTTATTAAAGGAGGCTGTTGGTCAAAATCTCAAATTTAATGTTGTTGCAACTGACATCAACAAAGAAGCGTTACAAACAGCAAAAAAAGGGCAATACACTTCGGCTAATTTAAAAAATTTATCACCTCAATTGATTGAAAAATATTTTGTCAAAATTAATAACGATGCCTATGAGATCAAAGATGAAATAAAAAAACTTGTTAGCTTTGAGCAAGGTGACATTTTATCTTTTCAAATAGACAGAGCCAATCTTATCACTTGCCGTAATGTTTTAATCTATTATGACAAACCAGCACAAGAAATCGTCTTTAAAAAATTTCATAAGGTTCTGATGAAAAATGGTTTTCTTGTCATCGGCCAAGACGAAACCATGATGGGAGTTGAGGCCTCAAAAATGTTCTCATGCATTCTTCCACGTGAAAGAATCTACACAAAGGTGATACAGCACGGCTAATTTTTGTCAAACAAATAATTCATTTCTAAAATATGTTTCACCGATATTGTGTGATCATCGCAAACACACTCTAGATTATTATTTTATTAGAAAAATAACCTTCATGAATTCATTGCTTTACATAACTCTAGTCTTTAATCTAGAGAAAGAGGTGCTTTTTTAATGTCAACACAAGTGACAACTATTGACTCATTCCAAGCAGTAACATTTGCTCTGATGGATAGTCTCAAAAAGGAAGAATATGCAATCCCAATAGAACAAGTGCGAGAAATTCGTGCCGTAGAGTCTATTACGAAGATCCCAAAGGCAAAATCCTATGTAAAAGGAATAATGAACCTTCGTGGTCTAATTATTCCAGTAATTGATGTAAAGGAAAAACTAGGCCTCAGCTCTGAAGTAAACTCAAACGCTGCTAAACAACGAATCTTGGTTGCAGAGATAAATGGTACACTCACTGGCTTCTTGGTCGATGAAGTAGACCAAGTAATGAGACTTCAAACAAAAGACATGGAACAAGCGCCACAAAATGTACTTGAATCACACAACTACATTAAAGGAATTGCCAAAACTAACGACAAACTGATTATCTTACTTGACGTTGCTAAATTGCTGGAAGATTCCTCTTCCGCTATCGATGAAGCGATGGAGGAAAATAAACAATGAGTGCCGCAGGAAAGAGAATCCTCATAGTAGATGATGCGTCGTTTATGAGAACAGTTCTGAAGGATATCATAAAGGGAAACGGACTTGCGTCTGATATAATTGAAGCAGCAGACGGTGTAGACGGGGTTAAGGCATATCAAACACAAAAGCCCGATCTCGTTACTATGGATGTAAACATGCCTCGAGCAGATGGAATTCAGGCATTACGAGCAATAATGAAGATCGACCCTGCTGCAAAAGTTGTAATGGTAACATCAGTAGAACAAAAACAGATAGTCCAAGATGCTATGAAGCTTGGCGCAAGAGACTATATTGTAAAGCCATTTGATCGAAGCAATGTAGGCCTTGTCTTAAACAAGGTGTTACGGCAACGATAGGAACGAAAAACTAATGCAAACTTACGCAGTAACAAATGACGACCTTGAAAAACTCTCTGCAATTTTTGGCAGGTGTATTTCAACAAAGACAGTTGATGCACTATCAATGATTCTGGGTGAATCAGTACAACATAAAATAGGAAAAACAAGAGTGCTTGATTTCTCCGAGCTGGATGAGCTGACACCTGCATTTTCAGACACAGAAAACATGTCTGCAGTATACCTTAAGCAAACTGGAGACATTAATGTGGGTGTACTATACTATATGCCTGAAAAGGATGGCAGAAGATTTGTAGCAAAGCTTTTAGGCAAAAAAAGACTTGGCACCTTTACAAAACTAGGAAGATCATCTCTTTCAGAAACAGGAAACATTCTTTCAGGCTCCTTTTTTAACGCGTTATCAAATGAACAAAACTGCAAGACAGCTTCTGAGATACCTGGCTTTGCAGTTGATACATTCAAATCATTATTAGAATTTCCTGCAATGGATATTGGAATTGAATCACAATCATTGGTTGCTTGTACGGCTGAATTTTATTCTACAAGTGATCTAAAACTTCGTATGCTAATCATTTTGGATCCAACCGATGTCAAAAGATTACTTGAAAAGCATTAAACACTAAATTTTCTATTCGCTATAAACAGTGGTAGAGCAAGTGAGGTAGACAAAATGAAAAATACAAGTGGTCCAAACTCTGGCACTACTGTTATTCCAAATTCAGTACTCAAGCCCATGCCACGAAGATTCTCAAATCTAATTGAAGTTTGACCTGTTTGACCTTCCAAAAATGTATAATCAGCATAATCCCCACCAACATGTGCATTTCCTGATTTTCTGAATAATTCCTCTCCGTTTTGCAAGATTACGAAATCATATGTAGTGCTACGTAATGTCTCTCCAGTTTGTGGATTTCTGAATGTAAAGATGAATCTTGTATTTTTGTGTGGCTCTATCGATATTGGATCCCATGAAAGATCAACCTGAATCTCCTCGTTTTTAGTCATGGCAATTACAGGGAAAACCACATTATTACTTACTTCCAGAGTAAATTCCATGTCTTGCGGATTTTCAATTCCTACAGCCTTCTGTGCTTGTTTTAAGAAACGAAGATTATCCTGCGAAAGGACAAAGTGTACAATCCTCTCCTCTTCGCTAGAATAATCATCCACAGTAATGGAGGACTTGAAGAGTTCAATGCCGTTTACTTTGCCTACATAACTAGGCACAAAAAACTCGTCAAACCCTTTCGGAAAATGAATTTCTTCATGGACTACAGGAACGTGAGAGATATTTTGTTCGCTCCAATCAAAAGGCATCTCAAAACGTACTGTGCTTGTGCTTGACTCATAATCAAAATTTGAGATTTTATCATAGTATGATTTGACACCGAATTTGACAGTATTTCCGTCCATATCCTCTTCGTAGAGATGATTAGTAACTACCGTCACATCCGCCGTATACAATCCCGAGCTTTCTACAATGTCTGATGGGTCATCTATTGTCTTAATCTCAATTTCAAAATGATATAATCCGCCTGAGCTAAAGACTGGTCCTATGAGTTCGATTGGCTTTGATTCTGTTGAATACCATGCATCAAGTTTTGCGTTTTTTTCTCCCTTAATCATTATCTCATTGTCCATCGTTGGTTTTACATTAATGTCTAGCATCCCATTGCTTGTAAAAAAGTAATCTTTGAAGACTAATTTTCCTTCATGAAATAAACTGATAAGAAATGTGATATTGTTCACATTTTGATTTGTCAGAGAATCAGCAGCGCTAACGATTATTTTTTTCTGACTGCCTACAGCATACTCAGTAGGAGTGATTTGTGCGGTTATCGTTAGTTTTTTTCCATTAATGGTTGCGGTTTTTATGGTATCGAGACCAAGACCATGCCCATAACTATTTTCAAGTTGAAATAACGAACCACAAACAACCAAAATAAGCAGAATCTTGGATCCTTTTTTGATCATAAAGTGACCAACTTGACAGTATCCATTTTTTTATTGATTTTGAAATTTCGCGTAATCATGCCGATTCTTTCTGCTTCTCCATCGAGCATGAATAACTCGACACACTTGTTGCCATGAATTTTGCTGTGCAGATGGGTGATTATCAGATCTTCAAAGCTATGTTTGAGTCCCGCGATGATATCATCAAACTCATCATTATGTACAACCAACAAAATTGCATGAAGACTTCCTGAAAGCTCTGCCTTTTGCCTTTCCTCAGAGACAAAATTACGTATTCCAGCTCTGATGACTTCTGACCTACCTGCAAAACCCATCGACTTTTGGAGCCTATCAAGCTCCGCAAGCAATTCACCGTTTAATGAGATTGATACAATAGGCATGATGGAATTATTATTAAATTTTTTATAAATATAACCATTAAGATTATTAACTTTTTATAGATTTATTAATAATAACACGCGTAAAATTGTGTGAAAAAATCAAAATTGGCCGTAATTGGTGGTAGCATTGTAGCCGCCATAGTTGCATTAGTACTTGTTCAGGCCAAGCTGGATATAGTTACGACCCAGCCAATAACAAAACCAGCTGATATTCCTACTTCAAAGATCAAAATCATTGCATCATTTTATCCGATCTACGAATTTGCAACCAATGTAGGAGGCGACAAAGTCGATGTCTCAAGCTTTGTCCCAATAGGTATAGAGCCACATGAGTGGGAACCAAGCACAGGTGATATTTTGAAGCTGAAAGAAACACAACTCTTCGTTTACAATGGAGCTGGAATGGAACCCTTTGTTGAAAAGCTAATTAGCTCAGATGAATATTCTAATGTAAAATTTATTGAAACAGCCAACGGAATTACTCTGATTCAATCAGATGATGAACATGACAATGAACATGAGGAAACTCACAAATCAACCTACAACCCACACATCTGGTTAGACCCGGTGCTTGCACAATATCAAGTGACGGTGATTGAAGATACATTAGTTGAAATTGATCCCGAAAACAAGCAATATTATGAAGATAATGCAAACAAATACATCACAAAACTTGAAAATCTTGATTTAAAAATTAAAAACGAACTTGCTAACTGCAAAAAAGATACCTTTGTTCCCTTTCATAATGCTTATACTTATTTTGCTAACAGATACGGATTGATGGTATTTCCGCTTTCTGGGGTATCACCGGAATCGGAAGCAACAGCAGCAGAACTTAGAGAATTTGTTGATTATGTAAAGGAAAATCAGATCAAAGTGATTTATGCTGAAGAGCTGGTAGATCCAAAGCTTGCACAAACACTTGCAAATGAGGCAGGCACGCAGATGTTGATCTTCAGCCCTCTTGAGGGCCTAACAAATGAGGAGCTGCAAAATGGGATGACATACATACAAAAAATGGAGCAAAACTTGGAAAACCTAAAGGTAGGACTGGAATGTCAATGAATGCACTAGAGGTCTCTGATGTCACAATTCGCTATAACGGACAGCTAGCCGTAGACAAAATCAATTTTACCGTACAAGAAGGAGATCTACTAGGAATAGTAGGGCCAAACGGTGCAGGAAAAACAACCCTTTTCAGGGCAATAATCGGGCTACAAAACTACGTAGGCAATATCAAGCTTTTTGGATATGAAGGGAAAAACTACTACCCATTACTTCCTCTCATTGGTTATGTCTCACAAAAGGTTAGCTTTGAACAGAATTTCCCTGTAACCGTTCAAGAGGTGGTTTCGATGGGATTAGTATCAGAAAAAAAATTACTCAAAGGTGCAATCCTTTTACAAAATTGTGGTTGTTGTTGGAACCGAGTTTACAAAAAATTAGAAAAAGATAGCGACAAAGTTCTTGAGGCATTACGTACTGTCGGATTAGAACAACTAAAAGATAGACGAATAGGTGAATTATCAGGTGGAGAACTACAACGGGTTTTCATTGCAAAGGCTCTAGTAAAAGACCCAATCCTGTTGATACTCGATGAACCGGTAACAGGTGTAGATGTGGAAGCACAAAACAAGTTCTATAATTTGTTGCAAACAATAAACAAAGAAAACAAGATCACAGTTGTATGGTCTTCTCACGATTTAGATGCGATCTCAAAGCTTGCAAACAGAGTAGCATGCATGAACAGAAAACTATTCTTCCACGGCGAAAAGGAAGAATTCTTCTCAAACAAGGAACTGTTAAAGACATACGCCGAATCCGCAATGCAGATGCACATGCATGATCATGGTTAGAAATGAGCCTTGAAATTCTGAGTTACAGTTTCATGCAAAAAGGATTGGTTGCAGGAATTGCAATTGCAATCATCTGCTCTCTTATGGGCGTATTCTTGGTTCTAAGGCGATATTCGCTTTTTGGTGATGCACTTGCACATATGGCATTTGGTGGAATTTCTGTAGGTATGCTGGCAGGCATCTACCCGCTTTGGACCGCCTTTGCAGTATCGGTGCTAGGAGCCTTGGGAATAACAAAGCTTAGAAAAAGTACCAAGATCTCTGGTGATGCCGCAATAGCAGTACTTTTGGTCTCGGGTTTTGGCATAGGAGTGCTTTTGATTAGTGCTACAGGTGGCTTCAAGGTTGACCTGTTTAGCTTTCTTTTTGGGAGTATCCTCTTGATAAGCACAGAAGATACACTATTCATTTTGGCAATCAGCGCTGGAGTTGTAGCGACGTTGGCTGGCCTGCGAAAGCAACTACTTCATATGACATTTGATGAAGAGCAAGCCAAGGTAAGCGGTCTCAATGTTGACAAACTCAATTACATCTTTGTAATATTGGCAAGTGTCACGGTAATTACCTCAATGCGGCTTGTTGGAATATTACTTATCTCAGCATTGATTGTACTTCCAAACATCACAGCCATGATGTTTGGACGCGGCTTCAAAAAAACTGTCATTGCCTCAATGTCGATCTCAGTATTTTCCGTAGTCAGCGGAATTATATTATCATATTACCTGGATCTTGCACCATCTGGAACAATAGTTATGATCACAGTAGCTATTCTTGTTGGAACATTAATTGCAAAATATACAGGCGTGATATCTAAAGGCAAACCAGTTGAATACCAAAAAATCACCTAAAGTGAAATGAATTTTTCTTTTCATCGTATTCTGATTCCAACTTTCTGAGCCTAGACTTAAGATCATCGTATTCTAATTGCAACTCTCGCTTTCTTGAATTAATTTCATCATAGCTGTCTTGAAGTCTCTCTATTTTGTCTCTTAGCTGGTTTAGTTCTGCTTTTACGGCATCTCTTTCAGGCTTTAGATATGCAAGAATCTCACGTACTTCATGCATCTCTTCTGAGACTCTCTTTTTTTCCAGCAATTCGGATTCTATCTTTTTGATCTTTGCTTTAAGTTCGTCAAGCTCGATTCCAAGCGCTTCCTTTTCTATCTTCATGTGTGTTAGAACCGCTTTAAATTCTCCCAGTTTTTCCTTTTCTGCTCTTTTTTCTTCTAATTCTGCTTCTGACTTTGCAATTTTTGTACGAATTTGATCAAGTTCTGCTAAAATGGTCTCTTTCTCTGCTTTTAGCGTAGTAACGTTAAATCTAACATCCTCCAACTCATCCTTGGCAGCATTCTTTTCCTGGTATTCTTTTTCGGCATTTTTGATCTTCATTCTAAGTTCTTCAAGATCTGATTTTAGAGATTCCTTATCTAGCTTAAGATAATCAAGTACGGATCTCACGTCTTCTATTTCCTGTTTGGCCGCAAGTTTTTCCTCATATTCTTTTTTAGCACCCTGTATTTTTTGTTCCAATTCTCTTAGTTCTTGCTTTGGTTCTTTGTTTTGATTTTCTAGTTTTTTGATTTCAATTTCCAAAAGATTCCTTTTTGATTCTAATTCTTGAACTTGAGCACTTAGATCTGCAAACTCTTCATTCTCTGCTTTTCTTTTTTCATACTCTGTTTCTGCTTTTTTTATTTTCCACCGCAGCTCAAGTAATCTCTTTTCACCCTCTTTTATTTCCAGCTCAATATCAGAACGATTATCGGATTGTTTTCCTTGTATTGAATCAAAATCTGTTGCATCTCGGTTTTCCGTTGTAATGGTTTCAAACTCTGTGCTAGTTTGTAACTCATCTGTGCCCTGCGGGATGTCATTTAGTAACCCATTAGAACTGACAGAACATGAAGGATTATCCATCTCGTTTTTTGCTTGTAATCGTGCCTGATGCAACTTTTCTCTAAACTCTATCAGCTCTGACTCTTTTTGCTTGATATTACTCTGAAATTGTCGTAAATCCTGCCGTATCGACTCGGCATCTAATTTCAAATCTGATAAACCATCTTTTGCATGTTGTGCAATGATCTCATCAACCTTGTCCCCCTCTATTTCACTATGGACTGTTTTAACATCTTCAAACAAACGAGTAGCTTCATGTGATCGGGGTAGGCTGTTTGGGAAATTGTTTCTTTTGTAACTGAGATTTGCTAGTGTCTTATCTAAAGGATTATTGTATATGGCATCGGCAATTTTGTTTACACGCACAAGACCTTCTTTCATAGATGAAACAATTCTTGCAGTCTCGCTCATTTCGTTTGCCATTGCCGAAATGGACTTAGTGCTTTCTTCGAATATTTTTCCAGGCTGGGGTTCAAATTCGGGTTTTTCTGTCACGTCACCGCTTTGATTAGTTGGTTTTGTTTCTTCAGAGACGACTTCTTTTTGCTTTTTAGAGTTATCGGCCACATTTTTTGTCTCAGCTGACTCGTTAGCGACCATACAAAAAATTACCTTCTCTCAGTTAATACAGCCTTGTCGTTCGAAAAAAACAAACTGTGTTGATTATTCTATTACTGCATCAAATTTTCTTTTATCCCTTATGCTTTTTACAAAAAACAACGATGTTGCAATTATTCCAGCAGAGATAAACGGTGCTACAAACTCTGAGTATCTAAGCTCAAACTTTGGCTGCTCTGTTATGATGCTTATCTGTGGGTTTTCTGATATTACAACACTTCCAAGCTTGTTTGCGCGCTGCTCAACAAACCAAATGTTTCTGTCCTTGTCTACAGTCAAAAACTGGGTAAAGGTTGATTTTGTTGGGATGTCTATTTCACCAAACTCATTTTTGTGGGGATCATACACACCAAGCTTATCTACAGTATGTTGCGCGATCCAAATATTATCAAATTTGTCAGCCGCTAGCGCAAAGGGAAGAGAATTTGGATCTGTAACTGAAACTGATTCAAATGTCTGCAGAACTGGATTAAATTTTGTTATTTTCAAGCCGGTGTGCTCTGAAATCCAAACATCTCCATCATCATCAATAAAAAGTGCAAATGGTTCTGTAAGTGGTTCTGCCGGCGCAAATTCCTCAATTTTCGCAGTTTCTGGCTTGATTACGCCGATCTTTCCCCCTTGAGATTCAGCAAACCAAATGTTTCCCATCGCATCCTTTGTGAGGGCGACAGGACCAGATGGGCTTGTTGGAAGCCTATGTTCTTCGAATTGGTTTGAGTTTTGATCATACTTTAACAACATGTGTTGGTCCACCAACGCGATCCAGATATTGCCGGCAAGATCGGTTTCAAGAGAAATTGGAATAGATTTTATCGGAAGAGGAATCAACGTGAATTCCTCTGTTGTAGGATCAAAATAGCCAATTTTGCTCTCAGGCGTATCGGTAAACCAGACCTTCCCATCACTGTCAATTTTCAGAAAGACTGTCGTCTTCCCTTCAAACTCGTACGCTGTAAACTGCTTTTCGGAAATCAAAAACTTCCACAGTCGTGATTTTGAGGAATCGCTTATCCAAATTGTGTTGTCGCCATCATACGCTGGGTATAATGGCGCTGCAACGTCTGGAAAATCGTACTCTGTGATGTCTGTTCGCAGTTCAGAAATGTGCGGTTTTACAAAGACGGAAAAGCTTGTTCCTTCGTTTGTGTGTTGGGTTCGTTGTACCTCAATTTCCACACTCCATTTACCTGAAAAACCAAACGTAATTTCCCCTTCATATTTTGACAAGCCTTCTGATTCTACTTGGCTCAAAGGAATTTCAATAGGCGCTATGTTTTTTTGTGGATTGGAAACCTTCATCTTGATGCTACTTAGATCATCGACAGGATTGCCATCAGAATCAAAGGCAGAAATAGAGATTGTGTTAGTACCGCTTCTAAATGGTTCAATGTCGACATCAAATCTGACATTTTCTGAAAAAACCGCTGTCTGCAATCCATAGGTTACCTGCTGAGCTACTGCTTGTTGTGTAGTCGGCAAAGAAGAGTTTGTAAGCAATGCAACTACTCCAAGCAAAATAATTCCGAGTATTGCTTCTATCCTTAGTGTTTTTTTCATCTTTTTGTGCACAACTAAATCATTTGATTTTAGTTCTTTTTCAGCTGGTCGTTGTATCCTAAATTGGTTGTAGCTTCCCAGCGCTATCATGGCTGACGCAATGACTATTTTGGCAATTATTAGAAGGCCATAGTAAGATTGGCTTAGTACTAACAAATCATCTTCTAATAACCACAACAAAGTTGGGCCAGTTATTATCAGAACTCCCAATGTGATGATGATCATAGAAGAAAACTTGGGAATCATTAAAAGAGTGATCAGCTCTTTTTTACTACCGTCTAATTTTGTAAAAACAGGCAATAGTATGAATCCAAAAAAGATCACACCACCGATCCAAATTGATGCAATCAGATTGTGAATATAATCAATTGTTGCTGCAGCAAGCTGTTCGCTTGCCGTACCATGCCCAACTATTGTAGTTGTGCCAATTAACACAAGTGAAAGCCCAAGAATCACTGCTTGCTTTTTTGCTGAATAACTGGTTTTGTTTTCCATCAAAAACCAAACTGCAAGTAGAATCACAGTTACTGCCATCCTTAGCATCCACACGGAACCAAACGATGTCTGCAAGACACTTGAGGCTGCCGTCTGCAATCGTATGGTTTGAACAACAAGCATCAAAATGTTTGATGCAAACACCAAAAATAGCGCAATCCCAGTAACAGAAGAAAATTTACCATGAAAAGTTCTCTGCAAATCAGCTAGATTTTCCTTGATGAGGTTCTTTCTCTGAACCGACCTCCACATCACAAGTGAGGAAATTGCAGAGCCAAGAACTATCACCTGACCTACAAGTCCTGGAAATCTTGCACCCGCCTCTGGAAAGTAAATCTCTTCTGTGACATCTTTTTGTTTTGGTGGAGGAACACTAACATTGCCTACGCCAAAAACAAAGGCATCATCTACCAGATGCCCATCAACTTTTGAGAGAACTTTGCTTGTAACGGTATAGATGCCATCATCCAACGGGGGTGTAGTTACAACAAGTGAAGACTCCCCCTCAAAATATTGAGTATCTTTGTTATCTATTTGATTGCCACCGCTATCAAGTACTTTGATTGCGGAAAAGTCAATCTCGATTGCCTCCGAATAATGAATTACAACTTGAGTCATCCCTGCTGGTGCGGTTGCTGATTGAGGAGGATTTGAGCCAAGTATGATGGGGTGTGCAAAGGCTAAAGGAAATGCAGAAACCAAGATGAACGATAAAAGAATCAGAATTTTTTTCAATCGATTCTGATTGGTCATTTTGCTAATTTAAACAATTTACTGGTTTGATGGTTCTACCACTTGCACAAAGTACATAACTTCAGTAACAATATTGAACACCGTGAAGACCTCTTTTCTCTTTGTGTTTTTTGTGGTATTGATACCTGGGTTTTATTCCACATATGCTCACAAGTCTGTCATGGTCGAACAATATGAGATAGAAGTTGGCTGGCGTGATGAACCTCCTTTAGTAAACCAGCAAAATGCCATTGTTTTTGCAATAAATGAGGGTGAGCGTGGAGGCGTTCAATCTGGGGTGACAAACGCATTCAGAGACCTTCAAACCACAATCAAATCCGGCAGCATCACAAAACAACTCGATATTCTCTCTGACGTCAAGGCAGGTCATTATTATTCAAAAATAATTCCAACAAAAACTGGTTCACTTACAATTGAGCTAAAAGGAAGCATAAACGGCGTGCCAGTAAATGAGGAAATAGCTGTAGAAGATGTCGAAAGCACAGATCTCTTGGCATTTCCCCCCATAGGTTCAGAAGGATCAAGCCAAGATGTTCTTGCACTAAAAAACGCCATGTCATCGCTTCAACGTGATGTCTTGGAAATCAAATCCAAAGTAGGTGGTGTTCCAACAGGAGATGTTGATCTATCAAAATCTTATGACTTTGCAGTATTTGGTTTGACGCTTGGAGCAGCAGGGGTAATCTTGGCAATAATTGCAATGATAAAAAGAAAATAGGAAAGAATTCTAAAGTCTTGGAATTACCTTAGATCTTGTAGTTACGGCAACAATGCTTACTATGGCAGCTGCAAGAACAATCATGGTAATTGGGCCAAACTCTGGAACCACATTTAGTGAAACGGTCTCACCAATTGGTCCGGTCCAGCTTGCTTCCTCACCTGGAAGTCCAAAGCCTAGTATAGTTACTTGAACATCTAGGGGGCTGTCAGAGCTCAGTGGTGCTGTTGTAAAGTCCTCCATTCCATTGTGGGAGTGTTGTCCCATCTCAGCAAGAACTTCTTCTCCGTCTTGTGTAGCAGTAATGTCAAAGTTGACGTGCTCGACTGCGTTTCCTTCAGCATCTGTGACTTGAACTGTTAAGGCTAGTTCTTCACCTTCTGCTGGAACGCCTGACATTACACTAATCATTACAGAACCATCTTCTGTCATTGCTGTTGCCATACCTTCTTCCATCTCCATCTCATCTTCATGTTCATCTTCATGTTCGTCTTCCGCCATCGCTTCTTGAACGATTACGATTCCTGTCATCCAGGGATGTACGACGCAAAAGTATGGGAACTCGCCAGCTTCTTCAAACTTGTGTGTGAAGGTTTTTCCTACCATGAGGAGGCTGCTGTCAAATACTCCATCTGGACCGTTTTCTAGTGTACCACTGGTCACAGTATGTGCCGCAGTGTCATCATTTGTCCATGTTACTTCCCCGCCAACATCAACTACTGCTTCATATGGAATAAAGCACTCGTTGGTTTCTTCACAACCCTGAAACTGGGATCCTTCTGGCACGCTAACATCTACCTTGGCATGATCCGCAAAGGCTGATGGAGCAAATGCCACCAAAGCGAATATTACGAAGAGGGAGCCTATGGCTATTGTCTTCATTGGACTTGATCAAATAAGAGATCCATAAAATCCTTATTCTCATTTCCAAGAACGCCGTGTCAGTTTCTAAACTTACACAATTTTACTATCAATATTGCAGGTGCAACAAAGTACATTCCCAGATTCAGTAATATGATGCCCATCCCATATCCGAACATCTCCTGCTCAGAATCAATGTT
>CAZLSK010000001.1:25159-36052 GCA_964562075.1 uncultured Candidatus Nitrosotenuis sp. | reverse complement strand
TCTTTTTGATCCTGAAGGCTTCACTTATGATAAATATTTGAAATAAAATTCAATTCAAACTTCGAATTTTTGTTGTTTTGAGTAGTAATCTGCGAGTCGTAATGGTTCTGGCAACCATTCATTTTCCTTAATGAGTTCTTGCACGATCTCTGTCGCAGTTTTGAGGCTTATTTTGTGACCAACACTCACAAAGACCTTTTTGTTGGGTTTGGTTTCAACTACAGTGCCAAGGATTTTTCCGTTATATGTTACAAGGTTGTCTTTACGCTGGCCGCAGAGGAGTCTCTTAGCAACACCGATTGTGGGTTTGTTTAGGATCAGTCCGAGATAGGAGGCGAGACCGCACTTGCGTGGATGAAGTTGACCGTGGCCGTCTACTAACAAGAGATCAAAATCATTTTTGAGTAATTTAAGAGTAGAGAGTACAGGTTCTGCTTCTCTCAGAAACAAAAGACCTGGTACATATGGCTGTTTTACAGAGACTTTTTTATTTACTAGCTCTAATTGCTCAAAGTTTTTTCTTTCAAGAATTACTGCACTAGCAAATGCCATATTATTTTTGTAAGACACGTCAACACCACAGATTGATTTAATTACTTGAAACGTGTTTTTTGCTACGACTTTTTTTGATAGGGCTTCTTGTTGTTTTATTATATTAGAGTACTCCATTTCTTCTTTAAAAGAAGCAATAACTAAATTCTTTTTTAACAGATGCTGTGATCGCTGATTTTCCAATAATTTTAAAAATCTTTTTATCAAAAATCAACGTATTATTTCAAATGGTGATGAAAATTCAAGCAAAGTTTTCAGTCTTTACTGCTCTAGTCCTATTTTTTATTCCTCAAGTAAGCAGTGCTTATTTTTACCAGCAGGGAATTGCAAGTACGGGCACTTATACAACTGTAATAAAAATAGACAAGGCTAACTATTCTGCAGGAGAACCAATCGTGGTATCAGGCCAGGTTGAGCCATATGATAAAGCACGAGAATTGCAGGTTACCATTATGGACTCATCAAAAAAAATTCTTGTTTTTCAGACAGTTGTTGTCAATTCTGATGCTAGCTTTTCATTTACTGTAACAGATACAGAAAAATGGAGAAAGGACACTTACGTGGTCTTGGCTCAATACGGCACAAGTGATGTAGAAGTGGGAAAAGCCTCATTTTCATTCGAGCCTGCTATTCCTGAAAGCAACCCTGAATCCAATCCGTCAACAATTATCCCAATTTGGATCAAAAACAATGCTGGCTGGTGGGCCGAGGGAACGATAAGTGATAGCGACTTTGTACAGGGGCTACAGTATCTGATAAACCAAGGAATAATCAAGATTCCACAAACTGCTCAAGGTGCCAAATCGGACCAAGAGATTCCATCTTGGATTAAAAATAATGCAAAATGGTGGGCGGAGGGAACAATCTCTGACAACGATTTCATTCAAGGGATTCAATTCTTAATAAAAAGTGGGATCATGATAATAGAAAGGAGATAGAGACTTGTGGTGATGCTCAACATTGAATCTTTTTAACCGCAATAAAAATATCTGTGAGGATTGTGAGGAAAAATTTGAAAATTACAGCGACTTGATTAATCATTCACGTCGTGTGCATCATAGGACGATCGTAAAATGTACTGGGTGTGGCAAGGAATTCATTCATGAAAAGGATAGATTACATCATGCGCGTGAGGAACATCAAGATAAGGTAAAGAGTCGCTATCGTTAGTTTAAGAGAATCTTTTTATCAAAATTTGACGTATAATACCAGTAATGGACTTTGAACATTTGTTGGATAGAGTAATGGATCTTGATGACAATATCAGGTATGCGAGAATTTGTGATATGGAGGGAAATGTTGTATGTTCAAGAAAGCGTCAAGGCGTCGTAAATCTACTCACAGAGGAGGAGACTCGAGAGTCGTTGAAATATTCGGTTAATTCATGGAAGGTTCGAAACCATCTTGCACACAAGATTGGAAAAGGAAGGTATGTGTTGGCTGTCTATGAAAAGCTGAGACGAGTTACACTCCCTCTTGGAGAGAATCACTTGCTTCTAGTTAGCATAGACAACAAAGGTGGCCAAATGGACATACTAGGTAAACTTGAAAATGAACTGCATGGGGATTATACTCACTACTAGAAATTTACCATACATCATCAACTTCATCAAGCTCCCTATAGTCTACAGGTAGTTCTTTGCGGAGAATCTTTAGTCTTGAGATGTCACGATCAAATAATAGATCTGCTGCCCAATCAAGCAGAATTCTAAGCCTTTTGTTAAACTTGGGCACCTTCCGGAGGTAAACCATCCTCCAAATCCACCACGCAAAAAGTCCATAGATATTCATGCCATAAATTTGAGCTATAGCAGTTCTTTTTCCAATTATTGCCATCTGGCCCTTTGAGACGTAATCGATCTTCTTTTTTGTTCTACCCGTCACGGTAGCATATAGATTGTATGCAGCAATCCTTGCTTCTGCCTCGGCATTTTGCGCAGTTGGAGGATATGGTTTGTTAGTTCTAGGATCAATTGTCAGGCTACAATCTCCTATTGCAAAAACACCAGGAAAGCCTGAAGATTCTAGATTCTCATTTACGATTACTCTACCTCTGTCTGTTTTGAATAAAGAATTTTTTATTGTGTCTACTGGTGTGACGCCAGCTGTCCATACAAGCGTCTTTGTTTGAATTGAGCTGACTTCTATTGTCGTTACAACATTTTTTGCAGTATTTACCGCGTCCTTTATCAGGACTTCTGTACCATCAAAACTTACAACTATCGTGTTTAGTATAATTTCAATTCCACGCTGAAGTAGTTTGTTTTTTGTAAATGTGGCAAGTTTCTCAGAAAACCCCGGCAGAACCACCGATAAAGCTTCAAGTACAATGACACGGATGTCTTTTTCAGAAATTTTCGGGTAGTATTTTTTCGCATCTAGTAGAAAGTCATGTATCTCACCTGCTGTTTCTATTCCTGCAAAACCTGCTCCTACTATTACAAATGTAAGTAAGCTTTGTCGTAAGATTGGATCCGTTTCGTTTTCTGCCTGTTCCAGCATATCGATTATTCTATTTCGTAAAACAACAGCATCGTTTAGTGATTTCATGGTATACGCGTGTGCTTCCACACTTTGGTTTCCAAAGAAATTTGTCTGACTGCCTAATGCTAGAACAAGATAATCGTACTCTAATGAGACTCCTCGTTTTTCGTTTGTTCCGTAAAGTCTTACGTATTTACCATAAGGATCTATGTTTTTGACCCTTCCTTCATAGAAAGTGGCCTTTTTGCAGATAGTTCTAATTGGGATAACGATATGGCGGGTTTCGATCATGCCTGATGCAACCTGAGGAAGCATTGGTGTAAAAAGCAAAAAATTGTCTTCTGATACCAATACGAGTTCAATGTCTTGATTATGCTTAAAATATGATTCTAGCTGTCGTGTGCACTCTATTCCTGCAAATCCTCCTCCAAGAACAAGTATTCTTTTCTTTGTCACCTCTTTTCTGCCAAACCAATCGATATAACGTTTAATCCATAAAATTTTGCTATCAAGAGGTAAAGTAAAATATCGCAAAGAAGGCTTAAAAGTATATGAAAAAAGAGTACGTCGTGGTTCGAATTGATGCAGCGCCAGATGGTGCACCATACGTGATTGTATCGCTGTCACTTGCCAAGGATTTTAAGGAAAGTACCCAATTTCCGCAATCACCGTTTGGTTCTGGTGTTATGGGATTTTCAAACATGGATGACATGGTAAAAAGCTTAAACAAAATGTTGTCTGGCGGCATGTATGGAATGCCTGGCGCCATGACAAGCATTAAGCTTGACATGAGAGAATACAAAGAGCTTGGACTCTCTGTTGGTGACAAAGTGTACTTAGAAATTACAAAACCAGAAAATATCGGCGTGTGATCATCTAGAGATTTCTGCTCTCAAGACCTCATATGCTTTTGAGGCGTCCTCTTCTCTTAGAACAAGTATGATATCATCTTGAGAGAAAAAGGCGTTTTGAAGCTCAAGGCCGTTTTTGTGAAGCAATTCTGCCACGTATGATACGATATCAGATCTATTTTGTTCCTGCGGAATTCTGATCTTGATCTTTGCCAAGCCAGTATTGAAAAAGTTCTTTGCAGACGGAAATGACTCAAACATTCTTCTAATATCGACAAGATCCTCTGTCAAAACTCGGAAGGTCGAATCCGCCAATCTGAAAAATTCGTAATCGGAATCAAACTCTTCAAATTTGTTCAAAAGAGAGGCTGCTTCATTTTTGTCAATGTCGTTTGCTGAGAACTTGATATCTAAGATTCCGTCGGTCAGTGATAGTCTTGCATTTTTGAGAATAGATTCTGATCTTACCTCATCCTTTTCGGCAAACGAGTCAGCATAGCGCTTTATTGCAACAACGATCGTATTTAGATTCACAGGATTTCCAAGCTGCCTTTCTACATCTGGCTGGATTTTAACGGCAAGTGCGGTATAGTTAATGACATCCATTTTCATGCAGTCATGTATGGAACGATTTCTTGTGATGATTTCACGTACCGCTTCGGGAACGGATAGGTTAGTTGTCCTCACAGAATCATATTAATATGTCATATATAATAGTCTTATGTCACATATATCACAAATATCCATAAAATTTATATAATGTCACTAGTATTACATTATACTAGTGATTATTACATGTTCATAGATGATGAATTTGACAGACTCTTTAAGAGAATGTCTAGGTCGTTTATGGATTTTGATGACATCTTTGAGGATGTCAAGAGATCCAACGGCAAGACTTTTGGACCATATTATTACGGTTATTCAATGACCGTTGGGCCAGATGGTAAGCCACACATAAGAGAATACGGAAACGTAAAGCCCGGTTTGCTTCCAACCTCTGATGTAAGGGAGCCATTAGTTGATACCATTGTTGACGAAAAAGAGAACACACTCAAGCTCGTAGCTGAAATGCCAGGAGTTGAGAAAAAAGACATCAAAGTTACTGTAGAGGGAAATGTTGTCAACATTGACGCAGAACATGGCGACAAAAAGTACCAAGCCAGAGTCCCAATCAAGCATAAAGTTGATGTTGACTCTGTCAAGGCAGCCTACACGAATGGAATTTTAGAGGTACAATTCAGGCTGAAAAAAGAAGACAAACCAAAGGGCAAGAGTGTGGAGGTTAACTAAACCTCTTTTTTTATGGTGATGAAAATGAATGAAAGTCTACTTAGAATTGACGAGATTTCTCAAAGACATGTGGGAAAGGGTATTGCAGTAATTGATCCCAAAGTAGTCAAGGAAAATAACTGGCAGACAGGCCGAATAGTCGAATTACTGGCAAACAAAAAGACCCACGTAAAGATTTGGCCAGGATCGGCTGAAGACTACGGCTCCGGTATAATTAGAATTGATGGCCTTACAAGACACAACATTGGAGCGGGAATTGGTGAAAAGGTATCCGTCAAATTAGTTAATGCTTCAGAAGCCGAACAAATAGTGCTTTCTCCAGTCGAAAAGATATCTGTTGAAGGATTACAAGAATACATGTCATCCTTGTATGAAGGTCATGTGTTTACAACCGGCGATACCATCATAGTAAACACTCATCTCGGTGGAAAAACCCAGCTAATTGTTACCTCTACTACGCCTGCAAAACCAGTGATTGTTACTGCAAAGACCAAATTCAAGCTTGGTACAATGACCAAGGCCGTAGACAATACCATCCCAAGAATCACCTATGATGATCTAGGAGGTCTCAAAAAAGAGGTGCAAAAGATTCGTGAGATGGTAGAATTACCCATGCGCCATCCTGAGCTCTTCGAAAAGCTTGGAATTGAGGCTCCAAAAGGCGTGCTTTTATACGGACCTCCAGGAACTGGCAAAACCCTTCTTGCAAAGGCGGTAGCCGGTGAAACAAACTCGCATTTTACTTCAATAAGCGGTCCTGAGATCATGGGCAAGTATTATGGCGAATCCGAGGAGAGACTGCGTGAGATTTTCAAGCAAGCAGAAGAAAACACCCCAAGCATAATCTTCATTGATGAAATTGATTCGATTGCACCAAAGCGTGATGAAGTAACCGGTGAGGTTGAAAAACGAGTTGTTTCCCAGCTTCTCACGCTAATGGATGGAATGAAAGCAAGAGGCAAGGTTGTGGTGATCGCAGCAACAAACAGACCAGATTCTATTGACCCCGCTCTTAGGAGACCTGGAAGATTTGATAGAGAAATCGAAATTGGAATTCCAGATGAAGATGGTAGATTTGAAATATTAAGTATTCATACCCGCGGAATGCCAGTAGATGAAAAGGTAGATCTGAAACAATTTGCCAAAGTAACACATGGATTCGTAGGGGCTGACCTCGAAGCCCTTGCAAAAGAAGCTGCGATAAGATCGTTACGTAGAATATTACCTGAGATCGATCTTGATCAGGACAAGATCTCATCCGAAATACTGCAAAGGATCAAAATCATTGACGAAGATTTTAAGGAAGCACTAAAAGAAGTAAGACCATCAGCACTCAGAGAAGTCTTAGTACAGATACCAAATGTAAGCTGGAGCGATGTTGGCGGCTTGGAATCACTCAAGGAGGAATTACGTGAAGCGATAGAGTGGCCGCTAAAGCACAAAGAGGCCTTTGAGCATGTAGATGTCTCTGCGCCAAAGGGAATCTTGTTGTATGGACCACCAGGAACTGGCAAGACATTAATCGCAAAAGCGGTGGCAAAGATGACTGAATCCAATTTTATCAGCATCAAAGGTCCGGAACTACTCTCAAAGTGGGTGGGCGAATCAGAAAAAGGTGTAAGAGAGGTCTTTAGAAAGGCACGACAGGCAGCACCATGCATCATATTCTTTGATGAGGTTGATGCGCTTGTACCAAGAAGAGGAGGTAATGATTCATCTCATGTAACTGAAAGTGTTGTGTCGCAGATACTTACAGAAATCGATGGGTTAGAAGAGTTGCACAACGTGTTAGTAATTGGTGCAACAAATCGACTTGACATGGTTGATCCAGCTTTGCTAAGACCTGGAAGGTTTGACAGAATAATCGAGGTTACAAAACCAAATGCAAATGGGCGCAAGCACATCTTTGAGATTCATACTAAAAAGAAACCACTTGCGTCTGATGTTGACATCTCAAGATTAGTACATCTTACAGAAGGATTTACCGGCGCTGAGATTGCGGCCGTATGTGATCGTGCAGCCATTACTGCACTAAAGAGACATATTGATGGCCAAGTACAATCGCTAAAAGATACCAAGATAGCACAAGGGGATCTTGTAAATGCAATAAGCAAAGTTCGAGTACCTAAACCAATATCATCTACATCTACTCCGATAGCTTGAACACTTAAGAATTTGTATTATTTCCAGAGAAAAAGGCTGACTAAATTATTGCAAAATTTAGCATTCTAGTTCGCACTAGGTTGTCGAATTAAAAAGAAATTTTTGATGACTGAACTTAATCGATAAGTTCAGTCCAGCCTTTAACGAAGACTGAGTTCTTGTATAGAGGAACTGGTTGACCTACGGTGAAGTCCATTGGTCTCATCCAGAAGATTGCCTTTGTTGGGCACACACCAATGCATGCGCCATCAGAAATGCATCTTTCTGGGTAAAAGACGAATGCCTTTCCTCTCTTCCAGCCTTCAACTGGTTTTACTCTAAGTACATCTGGTCCCAAGCTTGTGCAGATTTCTACGCATAATGCGCATCCAATGCACATCTGTTCACCGATGTCTGGTAAAATTGCTACTGGCATTTTTATCAAATTAACTTCCTTTTGGATCTTAATATAATTTCCTTAAAAACTGCCAATTATAACGGCGTTAGAGAATTTTTAACGGTGTTATAAAATTCTGATCGCAATTTTAAATTTTTGTAAAAATAATTTCCTACAAGAAATCTAGATCAGAAATCTGCAATAATGACTTTTTAAAATTATGATGATCTAGTGATGCAAGTTGAAGATTTGAGTTCTGTCTTCTTACAGAAAGCAGATTCATTTTTTCGATTTCAATTACACGTCTCCCAACTGCAGACAAGATCCAACCTTCGTCCTTTTTGAAATTTGAAATGCTTCCTACAACTACAACGGAATTTGTCTTTTGTCCCGTGCTAACAAGTAGCATGATGGTGTTGTTAATCGTTCTTCCTGACTCCTTTTGGTTCAGCAGGGTTGTAAAGAACCCATTAAGAGAATCAATTATGACTAGATGTTGTTTTTGTGAAATTTTATCCATGACATCAACACTCAAGTTCTTCCAAGTTTGTTGTGTCGGTTGATGTAGAGTTATGTTTTGATCTTGCGACAAGATCCTTGCAGCCACATAGCCGCTATAAAGCAAATCAAAATCTAAGTAAATTGTCGGAATGTCTGTAATTGAAGTCAATTTGTGAAAAAAATATGTTTTTGTAATGGCGTCTTCAAAAGAGATTGAGTTTAAGCATTCACCATAAATAATTTTCTGGATTTTAGCTATGGTATCAAACGAACCATTCTGTTGGTTTTTATGCAACAATTAGTAATTTTTTTTCAGATATAATAATGAATTTGGATCAAGAACTGATTTCACGCTCTTTTGTAAGATCAGAACGGATCTATCTCAACAACGCTTCTTCTTCTTTAATACCAATTCAGACCATGAAGACCATGATGGATTTTACCATTCAATACAACGAACTGGGGCCTGATTCACTTGATTTTGCTGCATTTTTATCAGAAAAAACAACTCGTTTGAGAGAGTGCATCTCTAAAGCGATAAAATGCAAACCTCATGAGGTCATCCTCACTCAAAGTACAACGGAGGGAATCAATACCGTTGCAAATGGCATGTCATTTCCAAAAAAATCTAACATTATAATTCGAGGATCAACACACGAACATCACTCGAACTATTATCCCTGGTTGCGTCTTTCAAAAGATGTTGAGGTTAGAAACTTAACAACCGATGAGAATGGTTTTTTTGAAATCTCGCAGCTTGAAAAGATGGTTGATGAAAATACAAAGTTGGTTGTACTAAGTCACGCTTTATACAACACCGGAGCCGTCTTGCCCGTCATGGAGGTGGGTAGAATCTTACATGAAAAGAAAATACCTTATTTTTTGGATGCGGCCCAAACTGTCGGCTGTATTGGTGAATTTGATTTTTCCAAGACCTATGCTGATTTTATTGCCTTTAATGGTTACAAGTGGCTTTGTGGACCTATGGGAATAGGAATTTTTGTATGTAAAAAGGACTCTGCAAATTTGTTAGAGCCACTGCAGGTTGCAGGAGAATCCTCGATGCTATATGATAATGACAAGTTAGCACACAAGGATATTCCAGACAAGTTTCAGGCTAGCTTTAGAAACTTTGTAGCCGTTGCGGGCTTGGAATCATCTGTTACCTTTTTACTTAATTGTGGTCTAGAAAATATTAGACACAAAGTAATCAGTTTGGCAAATCTCTTAAGAGAAGAACTAGCCAAAATTCCAGATGTAACATTGTATGGTCCAGTAGACCAACAAAAAAGAACTAGTATTGTCTCCTTTACTGTTGACAGAAAAAGTCCAAAAGACATAGTTGAACAGCTAGAACGGCAAAAGATTGTCCTTGCTCTTCGTGAGATATCAGATAGGAAAGTTGTGCGTGCTTCTCCTCATTTTTTTAATACCGAAAACGAGATTTTAAGAACTGTGGAGGCTATCAAAAAGCTATAGCTGTTCTTGCTCTTCAATTACCATCATGGTAAGCGTGGATTGAACCTTATCGATTTTTCTTATTTTGTTCGTAATTATGCTGCGTAGATGATCAGCATTTTCCGACTCGATTTTTACGACAATATCGTAGATTCCATATACACCTTGAACCTCGAACTTGAGTCCTTTTTCTACATTGAGAATTTCCTTTATTTTTGTAATAATTTCTTGGTCAGAACCCAGATCAGAGTTCAAAAGAATGAAAGCTGTTGGCATCGTAGAATGTAGTTTGGATGGGATCTATTTAATATCTTTGATTATAAAAAATAGAAGTAACGTTATGATGATTTTATGAAACCACAAGATCTAACACTAACTCTTTCAGAAACGATTCCAACATTTCCTGGCTCTCCTCAACCACATTTTATTGAGTGGACCGAATTGAAAAGAGATCGTTACAACCTTGAGATGCTTTTTTTAAGCTCACATACTGGTACACATGTCGATGCCCCCTACCATTTTGTGAATAACGGTAAAAAAATTCACCAAATAGAACCACAACGATTTTTTGGTGAGGCAATTTTAATTAAAATCAAGGCAAAACCGAATTACGCAATCACAAAATTCGACATCTTGAAATTTGAAAAAAAGAATGGAACGATTCCACAAAAGTCAATCGTTATCCTTGCTACAGGTTGGAATGACAATCTAAAAAGAAAGGACTTTTTTATAAAAAATCCCGGCTTGGCATCATCTGCTGCGAGATATTTGATATCAAAAAAGACAAACATGGTTGGAATTGATTCGCCTAGTATCGATGTTGGAAAGGACTCTTCTTTTTCTTCCCATCATATTCTATTGCGTAATGATGTTCTTGTTTTAGAAAATCTTTGTAATCTAAACAAGATTAAGTCGACGACATTCAAGATTGCAGCCTTGCCGTTAAAGCTTCTCGGTGCAACAGGCTCACCTGTACGTGCCGTAGCATTTTAAACTACGAACTGGAACCTGCTTTGTTTGTATTTTTTGTCTAACGGACCGATGATTGGAATTTGCTTTCCACAAAATTTGCACTTGTTGTGCTCATCAAGATTCCATTCTGTAATGTCAAATCCATATCTTCCAACTGCAATTTTTTTACAATCAGGACAATACGTGTGCTCGTATGGATGGCCTGGGACGTTTCCTAAATACACGTATTGTAGTCCTTCCTTC
>CAZLSK010000001.1:3014-25149 GCA_964562075.1 uncultured Candidatus Nitrosotenuis sp. | reverse complement strand
GTAATGTTTCTCAAGGGTTTTGACAGGGGTTGGTGGAAACTCCATCATCTTATAATCTGGATGAAACCTCAAAAAATGAATTGGCATCTCTGGTCCAAATTCATCATACAAAAATTTAGCAAGTTTTTTTGCATATTCCAAATTGTCACCAACCTGCGGCACAATCAAATCGGTGATCTCAACGTGGATCTTGGTTTTATCTCGAATCTCTAACAACGTTTCAAAAATTGGTTTGGGATCTGGAACGCCGATGTATCTTCTAGTAAAGTCTGGTTCTGCACTCCCCTTAAAGTCAACTGTAATACAATCCAAAAACTCGACCATCATATTTACGGTCTGGGGGGTATCGTATCCGTTTGAAACAAAGATGTTAAAGAGTCCCCTCTTGTGTGCAGCAATTCCGCAATCTCTTGCAAATTCTATGAAGATTGAAGGTTGATTGTATGTATATGCAATTCCGTCTGATCTATAATCAACTGCCATCTGAGCAACTTCTTCGGGCGTCATATCAGTTCCCTCCACTTTTCTTCGTTGGGAGATATCGTAGTTTTGACAATATTTACAAAGCCAATTACAGCCAGTCGTAGCAATAGAAAAGATTCTAGTTCCTGGACGATAGTGCACGACGGGTTTTTTTTCTATTGGATCTACGTTTCCCGTAATTACTTTTCCATATACGAAAAGATCCAACTTGCCAGCGATGTTTCCCCTAATTCCACATAGTCCTATTTGTCCGTCCTTTATTTCGCAGTATCTAGCACATGCAGTGCAACGAACACGATTTTCTGGCAGCTTTTCGTACAGTATTGCTTCTTTGTTCATGCCCATCATTTTACGTTAATTTGTAATATAAGCAATAGCTCACCATCTAAATATCTGAGATTTCAAAAAATAGTGAATGAGTAAGCCTGGAAACTTTTGGCGTAAAATTCATGGAAGAATCACAAAAAGACCAACAAACTTTTCTTGGTTACTACAAGGCAAGCTTGCTGGCTCCGGCATGCCGACAAGCTTTGAAGAAATCAATTGGATTCGAAAACAAGGTGTGAAATCAATTATCACAATGACAGAGCGCAATTTGCCATCTTCGTGGATCGAAGGACTGGAGTATCTACACATTCCAACGGAGGACCTTACAGCCCCAGACATTGAGAAAATTGATGTTGCAGTAGATTTCATAAATGAGCGCATTAAAAACAACGAACCAGTTATGGTGCACTGTGCTGCAGGAATTGGTAGGACTGGAACAATACTTGCTAGTTATCTCATCAAATACCAGGGTCTTACAGCAAAAGAGGCAATCGAAAAGATCCGACAGGAAAGGCCTGGTTCAATTCAGTCAGAATCACAAGAGATGGCAGTTACTTTCTATGAAAAATTCATAAAAACAAAATGATGTGAGTACCTAGTTTTTTCAAAATAAAATTCAGATAAATTATTCGGGGATTGAGATGGTTTCTATTTTCCCATCAACTACTTTGATGAATAAGAACCTGTTGTCCTTAAAGATCAGCGTTACCCCACCTTCAGCGTCTGGTTCTTCTATTTCAAGAACCGGTTGACCCAAAAGTCCATCATATTTTGCCATGAATTTTTTTGAAAAAACTAGCTTATATCCCTAATTGATTGTAATTTTAATTTCCTTTGCGTTGGACTTTATATTGTTAGGTTCTGTAAAGTGGTGTTTTTGCCACGAGGCGTAGACTTCGGCTCCAATTTTGTGTTTTCCACTCCCAAGCTCAGACGCCTTAAAGGTAAGCTTTTCATCAAAGTCGAACAGCTCTTCCCTTACTTCATCTTCTGTAAGCCTGATGAATGGTTCAAAATTTTTTGCGACCTGAACCCAGACTCGTTTTTCTTTCATAGGATTTACAAGTTTGGGATTACGCGTCCAGAAGATGGACGCCTTTCTATACGTGTCTACCTCTTTGAGTTCACGCTTTCTAAAGCCGCCCGAGATGAGTTTGATTCCATATTTCAGCTTAAACAGATTATCAAATTTGTTATATGATTCGGTCCAGTTTTTTTCGTTGAAGGCCTCCCTCAAGGCTCCCTGAATTGAAAACTTGATGCCGATTACAACATCATCATTTTTTGAATACTGATCTTTGTCTTTTGTGAGGCTTATTTCCGAGATGAATGTCTTTTCGCTTCCCATATTGCACGATGATTTATATCCACAATAAGTTGTTTTCCGATAGAATGAATGCCCAAATAGTCAAGTCTTCTACAAGGGAGACAAATATTTCAATCAGAGGTTCTGATATCGGTACCCTGTATATTGTACAGCATGAGCTTCTAAAGGACCAACAGGTAGAGTTCGCTGGGGTAATTCTCAGACATCCCTTGACAAATGAGTACTGGATGCGGGTAAATTCTTCAAAGGGCAGTCCTTTAAAGGAAATTCAAAGGGCAACAGAATCGGCAATAGAGTTTACCAACGATCTGAAACAAATAATCCATTCAAAGCTCAAAGGTGTTTAGATGCAATTTTGCCCCAAGTGCGGCGTGCGTCTAAAAAAAGGTACATGCCAGAAATGTGGTTATTCTGAAGGTGAAGTAAAGCAGGAAGCAAAAAAATCATCTCCGCAATCGCAATCAGAATTAACAATTTTTGAGGAAAGTGAGGTAAAGGAAGCTTTGCCAACAATCAAAATTGATTGTGAAAAGTGTGGTCATACTGAGGCGGTATGGTGGATGCTCCAGACAAGGAGTGCTGATGAGCCAACAACTCAGTTTTATCGTTGCACAAAATGTAACCATACTTGGCGTAATTACTCATAAGGTTTAACTGGAGCCATAGTAACACCAGATTTAGCTTTGGTATTTTCAGCAAAAACAAGTGGTTCTGATGAATGGAAGGCAATACTTTCTGCCATCTCTACTTTGGTAGAGGAGGCAACCTTTGAGGCCACCTCAGAAGGAATAACATTTCGTGGAATGGACCCCTCACATGTAGCGCTAATTGATATTTCGTGGCCAAATTCGGCTTTTGAAAAATACGAGTGTGATGGCGACATAAAATTTGGTGTAAGAATTGACGAGTTCTCCAAGCTTATCAAGAGAGCAGAAAAAAGCGACGGAATAGAAGTTAGCCTTTCTGACAACATGCTTCTCATCTCAATTGGAAAAAACAAGCAATACAAGATGAGGTTAATTGAAAGCTCTGCAACTGATACCCCCCTTCCAAAAATCCCCTATGATACAAGGATCAGTCTTGCAACCCTCCTATTTGACAAAATCTTAGGCGATGTCCAAGTGGTTTCTGATTACTTGACTATCAAAGCCTCTGCAACAAAATCCGAGTTTTCTGGAAAGGGAGATTCTGGTGAAGTACTCATTTCACTACAAAAACAACAGGGTGAGCTGTCCGAGATTTCAGTCAAAGAGGAGAGCACAGGCACCTATAGTCTTGAATATCTGAACCCTATTGTCAAGGCTGTAGGCACAGCTTCAGAATCGATTGTTTGTGAGTACTCGTCTGCAAAACCTCTCCGAATTGAGTTTAAAGTAGCAAATATGGGAAGAATTCACTTTTACTTGGCGCCACGGGTAGAAAGTTAAAAGCATTTATGGTTTAAATCCAAATGACAGCTAAGTTGAGACTAGTTTTAAAATTTGGCGGCACATCTCTTGCTTCTGCAAAACAGATTAAAGCTGTTGCAAAGTTCGTTCATGTCGTTTCCAAAAAGAATCAGGTCGCTATTGTGTGTTCTGCAGTAAATGATGTCACAGATCAGTTGATACAAATCTCAGAGTTCATTCAAAAAGGAAACAAAGAAGCTGCAAAGGCAGCCTTAGCAAGGCTCAAAAAACAACATCAACAACTTGCAAAAGATTCTATTTCAAATGCAAAAGTAAGAAATCGACTTGTAGAAAAATTGGATGCCGATCTGGAAGAGCTTGATGGGCTGCTACACGGCATGATGCTGCTTGGAGAAGTGACTCCTCGTTCATTAGATTATTTGATATCATTTGGGGAAAGATTATCAATTGGGATCGTCTCTCATTCTTTACAAGACCTAAAATCAAGATCGCTCGATCTGACAGGAAAGGATGTTGGAATCGTGACTGATTCTAATTTTGGTTCCTCAAAACCTTTGATGGACACAACACGACTTCGAGTTTCTGCTAACCTAGAACCACTTTTTTCAAAAAATATCATTCCAGTGATTGGGGGATTTGCTGGGGCTGATCAGCATGGCCACATCACAACCTTCGGTCGTGGCGGTTCTGATTATACTGCAACTATAATTGCTTCTTGTATCAAGGCAGACGAGGTTTGGTTAATGAGTGATGTGGATGGTCTGATGACTGCAGATCCAAAGATCGTCAAGAACGCCAAGGTGATACCTGAGGTGTCATATGTAGAAGCCATGGAGATGGCACTTTTTGGAGCAAAGCAAATTCATCCACGGTCCTTTGAGCCACTTTTAACAAAAAAGATCCCCATGCGAATACGAAATACCTTCAATGTTAACAATCCGGGAACGCTCGTTACTGCCACACCTGACGAATCTACAAAAAAGACTGTCAAGTGCGTGAGTGTTATTCGTCACAATGGCTTAATCGACATGAGGGGTGGAAGTATGGTTGGAGCGCCTGGTACCGCAGCAACAATATTTTCTGCTTTGGCAAAGGCTGGAATCAACATCATGATGATATCACAAAGCCCCTCGGAATCCAGCATCTCAATAGTAGTAAAGAAAAATGACTTGGACAGAGCAGTTAACACTTTGGAGATGAACCTGCTTGGTAAGATAATAAAAAAAATTGATGTCACTGCGGATGTTGCAATTATTGCTTTAATTGGTTCTGGAATGCGTGGAACGGTTGGAGTGGCTTCAAAAGTCTTTGGTGCAGCTGCTAGAAAGAAAGTCAACGTGATGATGATTGCACAGGGTTCATCCGAACTTAATTTGGCATTTGTGGTCAAAGACAGTGATTGTGAAGCTGTAGTACGAGCACTTCATGAGGAATTCAAACTTGTGGATCAGCTAAGTGGTTGAAAGGCTTAAACGTGTTCACAAGTCACGTTCAACAGTGAAAAAAGTTACAATAATTTCTGCAATCATAGCAACGATAGCAGTTATTGCATTATTTTCTTTACTACCTGATGAGTTTGCAGTGGCAAAGCCACAGAGCAAGGTTCATTTTACAAAAACAATTATGTCGTCACCAGATCCTGGAATCGGACAAGGAGATTACCAGTTTGCACTTCTCCTTTCCCCAAATCAGGGAAGTCTCTATAGCATATCGTTGACATACACGTCAAACGAGCCGCTTGAAATCATTGTTTTGCATGAGCTTGGTAAAGATGACATAAAGGATCAACCTACTTGGACGGTGGATGGAAACACCATTTATGGAATGAGTGTAATTGAACAAGCTTCCAAAGCGCGCTCATTTGACTTTACTGGTGCTGCACTTGCATTTAGGAGTAAGAACTCATTTACAGTTACAGCCAGTGTAGACGGTTGGATCAGGGGTCAGCCAGCAGAGCTAGTCATGCAGAAATTTGAGATAAAAGAGAAATCATTTTCACTTCCAGAGTCACACATTCCAGTAACAATTCCGATGAGGGGTGGCTTTTATGGAGAAGATTCTGTATATTATATTCTAACTGATTCTAGTAACAAGACCTTAGCAGAAAAAGTTACTGAAAAACAAAGTTGGCCGGTTCAGTTTTCACCAAAGCTTAGATGGACCCCGGATTCCTCAAAAGATACAGTTTATGCTTTTACAAATGGAATTAGTGGAGATGGTATCTATGGATTCCAAGAAGAAGTCTTTGCAAGCACCCCTCAGACTGACGGATATAGCTCCCTTCGAGAAGTGGTAGCAGTAACATGGAAGTCGGGTCAAAGGCCAGAGGTATTGAATTCAGCAGAGGACGTACTAAAAGCGGAAAAGGATAGTAGGGTCAAACTTGCACATACAAACGTCACAATAAATGCGCCTCAAGTTGTATGGCCTAGTGGTCAGCTGTTTGTTAGAAATGATACCGACACAACAAATGAAACCTCCTTTGAAAGAGGCCAGGTTATTGAGATAAACAAAGATGCAAAAAAGGTGACCTTTATTGCACATCGCGGTTGGGGAGCTGACGGCAGAACCATCTATTACATTGTGCCTGATGCAACGCCGGCAGGACCTGCGGATCTAATGGGAGTTCCAACATCATCAAAGCTTGCAAATGTATTATCAAGTACTGCATTTGTTGATATGTATCAATTCAAAAATGGATTCGAGGGGCCTGGGCAACTTGGTTTTCAGGCAAGCCTCATAGCATCAAAACTTGATGAGAGTTATACTCCGATTTGTCGTGTCTCTATAGTGGAATGGAAGGATGCATCCACCGCCTCAGTTCTTGAAACGGTTTCTGATATCAACAATAAAAAGTCAGACGGTAGCATCTTTGTAACACTTGCACGTCCGCTGTCCAACGATCATGTTGTAAACTGTCCTCTTATTGAACCAAAAAATAATGCAATAAAGGGATAAATTATCTAACAAAAAACTAGAGGATCGTTTGAAAGGGAAATTATACATTGTTGGTGTCGGTCCAGGAAGTCACGACCACATGACATTTAGGGCAAAGCAAGTGATTGAAGAAAGCGATACGATAGTTGGATATGATACCTATGTTAGCTTAGTTGAAGATCTGATTAAAGGAAAGGATGTTTACCGTTATGCAATGACACAGGAAGTAGAACGTGCTAAGCAATGCGTTGAACTTGCAAATGAAGGTAGGATAGTTTCTTTGGTCTCAAGTGGAGATCCTGGGATCTATGGCATGGCAGGTCTAATTTATGAAACGTTGGTAGAATCAGGCTGGGATCCACAATCAGGCCTTGAAGTTGAAATTGTTCCAGGAGTTTCTGCACTAAACTCCTGCGCATCATTGGTGGGCTCACCCCTAATGACGGATTTTGCTGTAGTTAGCATGAGTGATCTTTTGGTACCTTGGGAGATAATAGTAAAAAGAGTCGAAGCGGCGGCTCAGGGTGACTATGTGATAGTAATTTACAATCCTTCAAGTAAAAAACGAATTCATCAACTCCAAGATACAAGAAAGATTTTGTTAAAATATCGCAAACCAACAACTCCTGTTGCGATAATAAAAGGTGCATACCGCGATTCTCAGTCAGTTGTTATAACAGACCTTGAAAACATGGAAAAGTTTGCTGACAAGCTAGGCATGATTAGCACTGTAATAATTGGAAATTCATCCACGTATGTTTTTAAAAACTTGATGATCAATCCACGAGGCTATACATCAAAATACAATTTACAAACAAACTGAGTTTTAATTCTAAACGCTATTTCTTATTGTTCTGTATAATTCTTCATCGATGGCAAGCTTGTTACGTATTGGAGCAACGATTTTGACTAGATAGTCTGCCACCACCTGTTTGAGATCGGAGGGATGTAGTTTTGCTGCCCCAAAATCTGATTCCACCTGTGCATAATCATCATATGTGATGTTTCCACCAAACTTTTCAGGTCTTTCTATCGTTATTTCAGAAAACTCGTGAAAGATGATATGTTTTGCAATCTGCAGAATTGGATTATTTAGGTTACCTGACTCACACCAACCCTTTTTGATTTTTGAGCGGATCTCCTCATCAGAATCATGAATGAATATTCCTGAGCCTGGCTTAGATTTGCTCATTTTTGTTCCTGTTTCGGCATCTGTAGTCGGTTCAGATAGGCCTGGAAGAATGCTATGATGTACTGCAACTGGCACTTTCCACTTCATTTTTGGAAAGATTTCACGCACAAGCATGTGGATTTTGCGTTGATCCATGCCAGCATGTGCAATGTCAACATCGATTGTGTGTATATCAACTGCCTGCATTGGCGGATACAATAATTTTGATAGATCGATTTTTTCTTCCTTTTCTGAGCGGCCCATGATTGTGAGGGTTCTCATCGTTCTGGCAAGTGACATGTGTTTTGTGAACTGGATTAGATTTTCCCAATATTCTTTATGATTCTCATAAAGATCCGTTCCTCTAATGATTTCAACGCCTGGACACACAAGCTTGAATGCTTTTTCATAATATTTTGAGACCTTTGATATTGTTTCCAAACTTCCTCCAAGCTTTTCGTTAATCATGGTGTGCCAGTCTGCCAAAAAGACATTACATTGCGCTCCGGCTTTTATGAAGTCATTAATCTTAAATCCTGTACTTATCAGACTGCCCAAATGAAGGAATCCAGAGATTTCAAGTCCAATGTAGTGTTTTGGTTTTGAATTTGTCTCAAAAAGATTCGTCAGCTCTTCTTTTGTTATAATTTCTTCTGTAGGTGGGCGTGATACCAATTCTACTTTTTGTGTTACATCCATTCTAGTTGACTTTTATTTGAAACGCTATAAAGTTAATGAAAAATCGAAAAGAAGAGTTTTGTTATTTTTGTTGCATGTGTTTGAAAAACTCTTGACCCGCTTTATTGACTTCTTCTGGAGACAGGTCTTTTTTATGGGTAGCAATTCCCCAGACATGGCAAAATGGATCTTTGATTTGACCAAATCTGTCACCCCAAAACATATCCGCTACTGGCATTATAGGCGTGCCTCCAGCCGCAATCGCCTTTTTGAAGATTGTGTCTGCATCATCCACATACATGTAGATGTATATCACTGTCCCCCCAAGTGATTGCGGAGAACGACAATTCATCTGCTGTGCTTCCTCACTGAGCATTATGCGTGAATTTCCAATTTTGAGTTCCGCATGCATTATAGTTTTGCCGTCTGGTCCAAGAAATCTGTGAAGTTCTTGTGCTCCAAATGACTTTTTCTGTTAAACTCGATGGCGTTAGATGCATCCTTTACTATCAGTGAAGCAGTAATGGTGCTATAACCATCAGGAATTGGTTTTGTCATGAGACGATATTTTAGCAGTTTGTTTTAAACATTGTTCTAATTGTGGTTGTGTTATTGATTTAGCTCACCAAGTGATTTTCGTGGTTTGGTACTGAGATACAATGCATGTGCACTTATCAGAAATGCTGCTAGAAATATCTTCGTTGCAAAAATTAAATTCCACGGTCTTTGAGCATCAGGATACGCAATAGTTAGTGAATCAATGTCCGGTACCTGTCCATCATTGATTCCAGCAGAGATCTGTGCACCAAGAACTGTGAAATTGTACAGGAGCTCGTAAAGAGTAATAACACAAAATCCAAGAAGCATTAGTTGTAATAATGACATCTTCCAAGAATAAAGTCGTATGGTTTTCTTCCACCCTACTCTTGAGACACAATACCAACCGATTATGATTGCAAAAAACAACCATGTTACTAGCTTTGCAAAGTGTGGAAATGGAAATTCTGTTTTAACAAGAACTTCGCCCATAACATACGTTCCCTTTTCCTGCCATTCTTGCATCATTGCATAAACTGCATAGAATGTGATTGAGGTCATCATAACAGCGCACGCATAGAAAATGTACAAGAAAATCTTGTACCCCCTTTCACTTTCTTGTAAGTGGTTTACTTTCATGTATCGACCGCTTAGTAATTTAGATATAAAAATTTTGAAAGATATTGATGAGGTTTATTAGCGCTTGAAGAAAAGACAGAGCGTGAAGGTTCCTGTAAATGCGCCTTTTCTTGGAAAAGAGGAGATTTCTGAAGTAATTTCCGTACTCAAAAGCGGTGTGTTGACATCAGCTGCCATGCTGGGAGGAAAAAAAGTACAAGAATTTGAGAAACTAGCACGTTCATTTATCAAATCACAGTATATGGTTGCCGTCAATTCTGGAACTGCTGCTCTTCAGGTAGCACTGTATGCACTTGATATCAAGGCTGGCGATGAGGTTCTTTTGCCTTCGTTTACCTTTGTTGCTACGGCAAATTCTGTAGCTGCGGTTGGTGCAAAACCAGTCTTTGTTGACATCCTAAGAGAAAACTACACGATGGATCCGTCTGATCTGAAAAGAAAGATTACAAAAAGATCAAAGGTAGTAATTCCGGTTCATTTGTACGGTAACGTAGCGCATATTGATGAAATCATCGAAGTAGCAAAAAAACATAATTTGGCTGTAGTCGAGGATGCCGCCCAATCGATGGGTTCGAGCTACAAAGGAAAACAAACTGGAACGTTTGCTGAACTTGGCTGTTTTAGTCTCTATGCAGCAAAAGTAATGACTTCTGGTGAGGGTGGCGCCATTGCCACGAACAGTAAGGAGTACTGGAAAAAGCTTTTGATGATAAGAAATCATGGCATGGTACGTGGGTATGATACACGTGTACTAGGCTTAAATTTCAGATTGCCTGAGATAAGTGCTGCAATAGCCAAGGTACAAATGAAAAAGCTGCCTCTCCTTTTGAGAAAGAGACAAAGGAATGCAAAAATTCTTACAGAATTACTTGAAGGTTTAGATGTAGCTCTACCACATCAGAGAAAACATGAAAAAGTAAATTGGTATCTTTACACAATTGCTACAAAATCCAGAGACAAAATAATGAAAGAGCTTAATGCAAAAGGGGTTGGTGCTGCAGTTTATTATGTACCACCCGTACACAAGACTCCCTTTTACAGTAAAAAAATCAAGCTGCCAAATACAGAGTGGGCGGCAGCACACGTCTTGTCTTTACCAGTTCATCCAAGAGTCACGCAAGTAGATTTAGAATTGACGGCTAGAATTATTCGTGATGTGATTGCTTGAATCTGTTAGCTGAACTTGCTGGTCATCTCTGTAAAATCCTCTTGCCCATAAATGAGGATGTTTGTTATGGTAACGCAGCGTCAAATGTTGCAATCTGTACACTCTCTAGCCTGAATCTTTTAAAGGAAATATCTAGTTCCAGTCTGATGAACAAAATTGGACTTGTAGCAAGATTGCTCTCAGAAAATAAAGGAATTGATGAATTGATTCGTTATGTTGCTAGACATCCAGAACTCGATACGATAATTGTCTGTGGAAAAGAGGTTTTAGGCCACAAAGCTGGTCATGCACTCTTCTGTGCGCACAAGTATGGCACTGATGATCAAAATAGAATAATCAATTCCGTTAGTCCGGAGCCAGTTCTTTCTGTTTCAAAAACTGAGATACAACAGTTTCAAAGACAGATCACATTGATAGACAAAATTGGGCTGACGACTCTAGAAGAGATCTACTCTTTTGTGAACTAGTAGCCGTTCCTTTGTCTGTCTCGGTTGATATCGTTTTTTCTTTTATATTCTGCAACAATATCTTCTGGTGTAAGATTTAACTCAAGTGAGGCCTGTACTACAAAATGCCAAATATCAATTAGCTCTTCTTTTGCGTCATCAACATTAAATGGTGTTGGTTTTTTCCACCACTTCCAACTGGTTGTTCGCTGAAGTTCTACTGCTTCATGTATTATTGCGGTACAAAGAGCAGCGATTCTTCCTTCGGTATCTTTTGGATAGCGATCAAGATTCATCATTTCTGCAAGGCCTTTTTGAAGAGAAAAAATCAATTCTAGTTTGTCCATAAGCAGACTTCAATTGTGTTTTCTTAAACTTTTCAGAAACCAATCATATTTTGGTATTGTTCGACTCTGTCCTCGATCTTGTTTTTGTTGATTTTAGTCAAGCCATCAATACCATATCTTTCAACTGCAAACGAACCAAGCACGTTTCCATAAATGACTGCTTTTTTGATTTCAGAGAGGTTTGTACTCCTTCTGCTTGCCAGATAACCAATCATGGCGCCTGCAAAAGAATCACCTGCGCCCGTTGGATCTACAATATCTTCCAGTGAAAATGCGACTGAGGGAAAGATCACATCCTCAACAAAGAGAAGCGAGCCATGCTCGCCTTTTTTGATTATGACGTACTGGGCTCCCCAGTTCATCATCTTTTTGGCGCACTTGATGAGATTATGCTCTTTTGTGAGAAGCTTGGCCTCTTCGTCATTTATGACAACGGCATCTACTGCTTTTATCATTTTGACTACTGATGAGCGCTTTGTTGAAATCCAGTATTCTATGGTATCACACATTGAGAATTTGACGTTATCAAATTCCTTGATTAATGAAATATTTTGGTCTGGGTCATTGTTTGCAAGATACACAAATTTTGATTTTTTATATTCGTCTGGTACCGTCGGTTTGAATCCACCAAGCACGTTTAATTCTGTTTTATTTGTGGTTCTTTTACTAAGGGTCAGATCATAGCTACCGTCATATCGGAAGGTTTTTCCCTTCTTTACAACTAGGCCTCGTAGATCAAGGTATTTTGCAAGTGTATCATAGTATTTTTTTGGAAAATCTGTACCTACAACTGCGATAAGACCAGTGTTAACAAAAAAACTAGCCGAGATGCCTGCAAACGTTGCAGCACCCCCCAGAACCTCTTTTAGTACTACGGTTGGGGTTCTAATCGTATCTAGAGCTGTAGAGCCAAAAACTGTAAGCATTATCTGCAAAATTAAGCGTCGTGTATAAATTCCCTAGTTTGGTCTGCAGATGGATAGTAGGTAAATGGAACATCGAGGGATGCAAAGAGTAGTTGGTATTTTGTCACGCCTGAGATTTTTACCTTTGGATTGTCCGAGTCTGAGCTATATTCCTTAAGGAAGGTGCCACTTGTAGTTGCTTTTCCAAGCGCAGGTAGCATGAATGGGTTGAGTTCGCCACCACCAAGAGTTGAGTCATCTGCAATGATGGTAAATTCGGTTTTGCCCGCACTAAGAACTAGTAGTGAAGGATTGTTGAATTCGAGTCGTAGATCATATAAGGAGCCACGCTCTGTTTTTTGAATTAATTTGCTGTCTGTAATTGCGACGTTTATTTGGTGAGCCGATGCGTATTGCGTGTAGCCAAACAAAATTACGCTTGCTATTACTGTTGCTATTACTATTGCCTTTTTGCCCATGATCTTGCATCAAAAATTGCTTTTTGTGTGAAGAGGCAAAAAATTTTCAGATGTGGTGTGTAAAAATTTTGATCCGTCCTTTAAGCTACTTAGAGCTAGTAGAATAAATGAAAATCTCTTACTTGTAGTATAAATGGCAAAAATTCGCATCAAATACGGCGAAAATGAGGTAGAGATCGAGTCCAGAGACTTTTACATAGATAATGATACCGCAAGCCATGTAATTACTGAGCTTGCAAGAAATCTTGAGAACAAAGCAAGAATCGTTTTGGATGAGGAGAGCTCCTTGGAACCATCAAGTCAAATCAAGCAGGCGTACAGCCAGAACATGGATTATTTAAGAATGTTAAAGGACGCCGAGGTTCATGAGCCAGAATTTTCACCTCCGACAGCAATATCAGCATATGAGTTGCCATCAAAGATTGAGTTATTAGAGAACGATTCATTTTTTGCAAAACCACGAACCGTTTCTGAGACCGTCGAGCAGTTAAGAGAATATGGTTGGCTTACTAGCCCTCTTGAGGTATCAAAAACATTAGCAAGGATGGCTTCTCACAGAGAGCTTGCAAAAAACTCGCAGGAGAACAAGACGTATTATTTCAAAAAACAAATAGCCATCTAATTAGGCGTTGTATTTACAGATGGCACAATTGGAAAATACTGTCCCATCCAAATGATCAAAATGAATGTTACATTTTTTACAAGTATGATGCATATCAAAATAACCATCAGGCTCGGCTTGGCCGACTTGAAACGATTCTAACTCTGTGCTCTTGCACTTAATGCAGTGACAGCCACAATCACACTTCATGCAGTTATCGAGCTTTTTCTATTAAATAATTTATTTTAGTATCTAGTTTGTGGAGTTATTGGCAAAAAAACGAACCATCCCGCTTGAAATTGATGACCATTTTAGGCTGTATGGCAAAGAGCCGTGGGAAGTCGATTATGGTGAAAAATGCCCTCTATGTAATGTTAGAATAGACGAGTATGGTTTTTGTTCTTGCGGCTCTAGCGGAGATTAAGTTTGTTATTAAATCTGACAATAAAGAACATAGCTATTGCCATTACTAGCATTGCTGTAATTGGAAACTCTGGAACCGCAGATATGCCAATTATTTCGACTGTGCCAGTCTGTTTGGGTTTTATGCCAAGCCATACGTCTTTTTCATCCACATAGAATTCATATTTTATGATTTTTTCTTCATTTAGGAATACCTCATAAGGATTCCATAGCAATTCCTTTGGAATGATTAAAACGATGTATTGGTTTGCGTCAATGGCATCAAAGCTTATCTTTTTGTTAGGCTGGTCGAATTCAAAGGAATCCAAATTTGCAGTTGTTATAATTCGGACATCAAATTTTTTTTCTTCCCATTGCACCTGTTCTATGATTTCTGTTTTGTCAAGTTGGTATTCAATTGTTACTTGGCAACCATGGCATCTGATACCTTTTTGCTCGCCTAAATTTAGTGGGTTTCCATTTAGGAAAAGCAGATCTGCTTTGTCGGGTAGATAAAAGGCGGTGCTTGCTAGATATTGATAGCTCCATCTCCACATTTTGTTTTCTTCCGATACGACATTTTCCAGATCATATGTTACATACACATTTTCCTTTGTTGGAAGAATCAAAAATCCCGCTTTTTCTCCGCCGACCTCTGCATATTCCGCTGGTTCACCGTTTTTGTCGGTTATTTGCAGATTAGTAAAGTCATTACTGATCACGTTCAGCTGGCGGGAACTCTGGCTTGGTTCAATAATATGAGTTACATGGGCGTCCCCTTCTTCGCTTATTGTGATTTCAACTGTTTGAACTGCTGGCTTGCCAAACGATATTTCCTGAGCAAAAGCGGCACTTGAAAAGAAGAGTGTTGTAATAACTAGTCCTAAAATAATTTTTTCCAATATAATCGGCCTATTCGGATATTGAGACCTTTAACATCTTAATGTCTTCTAGCGGGCAGTCGTTTCTGTCTCGTTTCTGGCTTACTATTGTATCAGCAACATTGATCCCCTCCATTACCTCACCAAATGTTGTGTATTGCCTATCAAGGAAAGGACTATCCGTGGTTACGATGAAAAATTGCGAACCTGCGCTGTCAGGATCTGCTGCTCTTGCCATAGAGACTACCCCCCTTAGATGGGATTTGGAGTTGAATTCTGCTTTTATTGTGTAGCCTGGACCGCCAAACCCCCACCTTGCTTTGTCTTGGTTTTTGGTATTTGGGTCACCACCCTGTATCATAAATCCAGGTATAACTCTGTGAAACAAAGTGTTATCATAAAAGCCAGTTTGTGCGAGTTTTACAAAGTTTCTGACAGTCTCTGGTGCCAAATCAGGCAGTAGTTTAAATACAATCTTACCAAACTTGGTTTCAATAGTTGCTTTTGTCAATTAATGGCAAAATCGTTTCTTATCATAAGAGTCTTGCTATTCTTTGATAGATTATTTTGAAACTAGTTTGTAATAATTATAAGTTTTCAGCCAAGTTCGGTTTTATTTCGTAGATATCCTGACACCAGTTATCATAAGATTGAGTCGTGTTAATTCTTGTTATAATAATTTTTTGTAGTTCAAATGATACATCATTATTTTGTTGGAAAGGTAATAGTCTTATATAGAACGAAAAAAATTACAGGTTGTGAATCGCACAAATCAAAGCACTGTCATAAAACAAGCAATCAATTCTTATCTTGAAAAGGGGCTAACTGACAAGCAGGACATTTACTCTAGAGTTGTTGAGGAACTTGGCGTTCCAAGACCTACAGTGCGAAGAGTAGCGCGAGATCTCAGAAATGAGTTGCTGGCGAAAATTAAAATTTTACAATCAGAGGTCCCCCAAGCAGAATTATCTGCGCAAGAAAGAGACGAATAAATTTATCTTTTCTTTTATTCTTTGTTGATAACTAGCATTACTGTTATATTCGACGTGCTTTCCGTCAAAATATGGGCTATTTACGAAACCATCTAGCAACGGTAGTGGTTTCTGCATTCGCTGCTTTTCTAACAGGAATGTATTTTGTTTTGCCTTCTATTCTGAACTTCTTTATGTTGGTGGTAGTGGCGGTAACTTGGTTTTTGGCTTTTATGTGTTGGATAGTGCAAAAAGGTGCAGATTACTCGCACCGTTATGTTCGTAGCCAAGAACAATATCATACCGAAAAAAAAAGCTCGATTAGCCTAACTACACAGTCAAAGACAGTCCCCTTAGATGAGTTAACCAAATTCAGAGAATCATTTACTGCAGACCTTAACCAGTTAAAGGATGAAGTCAAGCTCAAAGATGAAGAGATTAGTCGACTAAGACAACAGATTGCTAGTCTTCAGACACAGGTACAAATTGAAGCACTAAAAGCAGAGCTCGCAAATCTTAAAGTTCTTGCAGCAAAGGAAAAATCCTCAAAAAGAAAGTAAAATTAGTGACAATGCTTGCAACCAGATGATTTGTGGTGTTGTTTGCAACCAGGACAGCTTACAGCTCCCCCAAAATGGCATTTACAATTACAACCATCATTTAAAAGATCTTTATCCAACGACATGAATAATTAATACGTCATCTTAATATTTGACTGTTAAAGAGGATTTTTTGATGATGCAGAAGGCCATTGTCGCTGGTCTGGTTTTTACAATAATGCTTTCAACAGCTTCAATGGTATTTGCTGACAAGGTTCAAACGCAGACTACAATCACACCGCTTGGTGAGTCAATTGGACTTGAAAAGACAGTAGTTCCATTTCATGCACCAAAACAAAACAAGTTACCATGGGGATTTGTAGAAGGGAAGATTGCCAACCCCGTAGAGGGATATCCAGTCATAATACAGATTTACAAGAATGGTGAGGCAGTACACTTTGCACAAACCGATGTTAATGATGATGGAACATACGAATACAAGTTTAGGGTAAGGGATGTGACAAACGACAAAGTCACGACAATTTTTGAAGGCGACTACACTGTCAAGATCTTCAAAGTAGTATACCTAGATAATGATGCTACTTCGGTCTAGAAGCAAGAAGTATTGTTTCATCAACCAATTCTTTTAACCTTGCTTTGCTATTTTCATCAATAATCGAGTCACCGTTTATCATATCTGCTGTCATGAAGACTGCCTTTGGATTTGTTATGACGCGGAAATAGTTCATAAGCTGGGTAAGAAGTGTTTGTACATCGATAAAGCCGATATTTCCCGAAGCCAAAATTGCAAGACCAGCAGTCTTTCCTGCTGTGCTTTTGTAGTTTATGAACTCAAATAGGTTTTTGAGAGCTGAGCTGAAAAATGAGTTGTAAATTGGTGTGCCGACAAGCCAGACATCGGCTTCAGTGATATCTTTTGCTGCTTGCATAGTTGTCTGAGAATAATTTTCATTTGCTCCTCGGTAATAGTCGATTCCGCCATCAGATAGGTTGATAAATTTTGTTTCAGAATTCTTTGACTTTGCGTATTCGTATACAAATTTCATCATCACTTGAGTGTTTGCAGTTTTTCTTGGACTTCCAGATATTACGACAACTTTCATAATCAATGCGGCGTCTAATCCGTATTTAAATTAAAATAAGAAACGGGCTTGGAGGGCTTCGATCCCTCGACCTGCAACTTAGGAGGCTGCCGCGCTATCCATGTTTCGCGTCATAATGACTCTGCGCTACAAGCCCAGCCAGAAACTGCAGGTTGATTACTTAAAAGCGTAATCAAGATTTGTCCGTATTAATTCATGGATTTGATTCCACGTAGGACTTTTTGTCTGTCCCCATCTTTCAAAATATACAACATCCTTTAACTCAAGTCGTGGCAGCCATTTTGCAGTTTCCAAGTCAGGCTTTTCTGCAAATTCGTTAACATAACCAAGACAGAGATAAGCTATAGGTATGATATGATCGGGAAGACCGAGTACTTGCTTTAGCGTTTCATTAGAAAGAATACTTACCCAACCAACACCAATATCTTCTGAGCGTGCTGCAAGCCATAGATTCTGTACAGCACAACATACACTGTAAATTCCTGTTTCAGGGATGCTAGATCTTCCTATCACGAAGGGACCAAATCTTGACGGATCATAGGTAACGCAGATGTTAACATCTGATTCTGATATTCCTTCTAGCTTTAATGAAAGATATTTTTCTTTTCTTGATTCATCCACCTCTTTTGATGAGCGTTCTCTTTCTTCCTCAAATGACCTTTTTACTTTGGATTTTGTTGCGGCGTCCCGAATCAGAATGAAATTCCATGGTTGTGAAAAACCAACCGATGGTGCATGATGTGCTGCATTTAGGATTCTAGCCAAGATATCATCTGGTATTGACTTTGAGTTAAAGTGAGATCGGACGTCTCTTCTTGTGTGAATTGCCTTGTAAAGCCCTGATTTTTCCTGGTTTGAAAATTTGTTGTTCATTCCAAATCTAATTTATTGTGAGTGTTGTTAAAGATTAATAATGTAGGCCCCAAGTCTTGTACTTCATTGGGCCGGTAGTCTAGTTGGTTAGGATACCGCCTCGACACGGCGGTGATCGAGAGTTCGAATCTCTCTCGGCCCACTTTTAACCACCCATTCTCAAAACAATTATTGAGAGGTCTCAAATTCTTTTTCCACAAGGCTCCACGCAGACTCTACTACCATTTTGCCTTTTGCACTAAACTTTGGCTGCTGGCCATCAACTATCGCATCATATTCATTAGAATTGTCCGCCGTACGCATCAGCGAAAAAGTGGTTGGTAATTCAATTTCTGCTCCCGGATAAAATGCAGCCCTACCTGGAAGTGGAATATCTTGTGTGGAATATTGTCCCCTTCCAAGCGATACGCCATTTGCAAAAAGTTCATAATCAATATCTGATACCGTGAATGTTTTTTCTCCAGGATTTTTTATTAGAAAACCTACTTCTAGAGTGGCGCGGCCTTCTAAGCTGTTTACGTTTTGTACCTTCACGTTTGTAATCTGAATTTCGGCCATTGCGAGCTGGGGATTATCAAGACTTGCATACCATGTAATTCCTCCCAGCATAGCTAATAACCCTGCTATTGCAGCGTATAGTATACCCCTTCCTTGACTAATCAATTATTTGTATCCAAATATTACAACTAAAAAACGTTATTTCAGTATTGTAAGGCACTTAGCTCTGCTTGAAAATTAATCGCAATCTGTGTCACATAGATAATATTTGAACTCAAATTCGATTATTTGATGGCATTAGAACAGGCAATCATTACATGGATTCATTTGGTTGCTTCAGCTATTTGGGTTGGTGGTTCTTTGTTTATTGCGGTAGTATTTGCACCGGTTCTCAAAACAATGTCGTCATCAATAGAGGAACGATTACAGATTATGATTAAGGTCGGAAGAAAGTTCAACAAGATCGCCATGCCATCATTGGCAATTTTAATTGGAACGGGAATTTTTAATTCGCATCAGATCCTAATAAGGCCAGAATTTTTGTTTGCCACTAATTATGGAATTCTTCTTGCCATCAAGATAATTCTTGTTATCGCATTGATTGTATCGTTTGCTGTTCATGTGAGAATCATAAGAAAAGACATGGAACAGAAAATAATAGAAAAGCAGCTTTCTGAAGCACAAATCATAACACTTCGAAAAAAACTCATAGTTATTGGCCAACTTACCGTTGGCCTCTCTGTTGCCATCTTGTTTGTGGCAGCGATATTGGATGCGGGAATCTGAGTTCAAATTACCTACAGCAGTTTTGCCTAGAAGTTTTTATGATGTCGTTATTTTAATTTCATGACCTTTATTTCGCATACTATTGTGGTCATGATGGTTTTTAAATGAACTAGCAAAACAGAAAACATGAATGGTCTTTTGATTGGACGGTTTCAGCCATTTCATTTAGGTCATTTAGCTGCCGTAGAATTTGCTCTCGAAAATGTAGATGATCTATCTATCGGTATTGGTAGCTCGAACAGATTCAATGAGAAAAGAAATCCGTTTACCGCTGATGAGAGAAAAGAGATGATCCTATCGTCTCTTGATGAGGTCTCGCTTAAGAAAATAAAAATCTATTATATTCCTGATGTTGCTGATCACGAAAAGTGGACTTACCACGTTGATTCAATTGTGCCAAAATACGATGTTGTGTTTTCAAATGACGATTTTACCCGTGATTTGTTCAAAAAACGAGGAGTTAGAGTGATCGAAGTCCCGTTAAAACAAAGAGAATTGTTGTCTGGGACAGAAATTCGTGCAAGAATTTCAGCCGATCAAGATTGGCATGAATTTGTTCCGGAAGGAACAAAGAAAGTTTTGTTAAAAATAAATGCAAAACAACGATTGTTGAATGTGTAATTATAAATAAAGCGGTCAAAACAGACCTTCTGGCGATATTATTTGGAATACCTAGTCATGTTACCCGGTCCAACTAACGTACCAGAGAGAGTAATGAGAGCTATGATTACGCCTATGATCAATCATAGAAGCGATGATTTCGTCGAGTTGTATGAAGACGCTGTTGAAAAAACAAGACAGGTTTTTCAAAGTAATGGTGAGGCAGTTTGTCTGTCTGCGTCAGGAACTGGCGCAGTTGAAGCCGGTGTTATTAACTTGATCAAAAAAGGTGACAAGGTCATAATTCCAGTAAACGGCGAATTTAGTGGTAGATTGGCTCAGATGTTAGAGTGGGCAGGAGCTAGTGTGATAAAACTTGAAACCTCACCTGGAGAAAATGCAAGCTTCGAGTCGGTAAAGGAGGCATTTGATAATAACAAGGATGTAAAGGCGTTCTACTGTGTGTGGAATGAAACTTCCACTGGAACCATGATCAAGTATCTGGACAAAGTAAAGAATCTAACATCAAGAAATGATTCGTATTATGTTGTAGATGGAGTCTCCATTGTAGGGGGTGAAGAGTTGAAGATGGATAAATGGGGGATTGATGTTGCCATGACAGGAGCGCAAAAGGCCTTTGCTGCCCCCCCAGGGATATCTCCAATTGTAGTTAACTCGAAGGCAAAAAAGTACATGGTGGAAAATCCACCAAAAACAATGTACTTTAACTTGGCAAGATACTTCAAGTATTACGAGGAATCAAAGCACACTCCGTTCACACCAGCATTGCCGCTTCTTTATGCCTACAGAGAAGCTTTGAGCATGATCTTGGAAGAGGGTCTTGATAATAGAATAAGACGCCACAGGATTTGCTCAGATGCACTTTATTCTGGATTAAGCGCAATGGGCTTAACTCCCTTTGCCAAAGAAGACGCCCGCTCAACAGTAGTGGTGGCTCTAAACTATCTGCAGGGATTGGAGGATAAAACCTTCCGAAACACCCTCGCTCAAAAATTCAGAGTTCTTGTAGCAGGAGGGTTTGGAAATCTCAAAGGCAAAGTGTTCAGAGTCGGCTGTATGGGTGAAGTGCAGAGATACCACGTAATGAGGACAATTTCAGCAATTGGCTCAACTCTTGAGATGATGGGTTACAAAACCAAATCAACGGATGCACTAAAAGTTGCTGAAGAAAAACTAAAAGCACTCAACTAGACGGTGCACTTTTTACCTTAACTTAATATTAGGAAATCCGAGGACGGATCGCGTTGACTTTCGCTAAAGGTTCGCTAATTTTAATTGATTATACTGCAAAAGTAAAAGATACAAACGTAGTTTTTGAAACAACGATGGTTGATGAAGCAAAAAAACATTCTATTTTTGATGCCAATCTGAAATATCAACCAAAATTAGTTTCGGTCGGTGAATCTTGGGTTATCAAAGGGCTTGATGATGCTCTTGCAAATGTAAAGGTTGGAGACAAATTGACAGTTGATGTCACGCCGGATAAGGGCTTTGGTGAACGTGATCCTTCTAAAGTCAGAATGATACCGTTACGTAAGCTTGGTGAGGACGCCGAAAAAGTCTCAGTGGGCGATACAATAGAGTTAGACCAGAAAACTGGCGTTGTTAGGTTCATTGGTTCTGGCAGAGTCCAAGTCGACTTTAATCACAGATTTGCAGGAAAGACTATCGTTTATGATGTTAATATTTTAAAGTCACTGGAATCAAACGAAGAAAAAATTGCGGCTATATTAAAGCGACATGTGCCAGTTGAAGATTCTAAGATTGCTTCAAAGTTAAATGGAAACACCCTTGATGTCATGATTCCTGAAGAGATATTTGGTGCAGAAGGATTACGAATTATTAAACACTTTATTCAGATGGACATATTCAAGTTTGTTCCAAGCCTAGAGAAGATCAACTTTGTAGAAACTTATCTCAATAAAAAAATAGAAAAACCACTAGAACAAAAATCGTCAGTCTAAATAATACAAGTGTTTTTTGCAA
>CAZLSK010000001.1:0-2914 GCA_964562075.1 uncultured Candidatus Nitrosotenuis sp. | reverse complement strand
GAAAAACCACTAGAACAAAAATCGTCAGTCTAAATAATACAAGTGTTTTTTGCAAGCTCCAATGCTTTACTTTTTGTCATTTGCACTTCCTTTAATATGGTATACCTTTCTGGCCTGAGTGATTGAGCTATGATAAGTGCTTTTACGAGCTGAGCTTTTGTTAGGCCTATTTCTTTTGCAGTTGTCGGCGCACCCACATTTTTGAGAGTTTTTGCAATTTTTCTCCAGTCTTGACCCTGTAGCTTTGCCATCAAGATTGCACCAATTCCACATTTTTCTCCATGCAGTCCGACGTTTGGTGCAATTCTGTCTAAGGCATGAGAAAACAAATGTTCAGACCCAGAACAGGGCCTGCTGCTTCCAGCAATGCAGGAAGCAACGCCGGCACTAATCAACGCTTCAACTATTTCTCTTATATCAGGGAGTTTTTTCTTTTCGGATGCCTCTAGCAAAATCTTTGCACTCATAGAGGCAAGATTTGCAGAATATCTACCAAAATACTCTCCTGTCTTATCTCTGCTCATCTCCCAATCTTTTACTGCTGTAATCTTTGCGATAAGATCTCCACAACCGCTTGCCAAAAGTCTCCGAGGTGCTTTTTTTATTATATCAATATCAACAAAAACCCCCAGTGGTGCGGTTGCAACGATAGAGTGAGGTTTTTCTCCACGAACAGATACAAAAGGACTAGCAATTCCATCATGTGATGCTGCGGTAGGCACACTCACAAAGGGTTTTTGAAGATTAAACGCAATCATCTTTGCTACATCTACAGATCGGCCTCCACCAATTCCGATAATCAAATCACTTTTGTCTTTTTTAATTTCGTTTTGAACTTGGTGTATTGATCTTTCGTCGTTGCCTTTTGGGCTATGCCAAACTGATCTTATTTTTGAGGTAGTTAATGATGTTTGAAATTTCTTTTTGACAATTTTTTGTACGTGTTGGCCTGCAATAATCGAAACTTTCTTTGGGTCGCCCAATGCTTGTAAAAACTCTCCAATCTCGTCGATGTTTTTTTCCCCTACCACTATCAGGCGTGGCAGTTCCATTGTGTGGGAAGGAGTGTTTTGCATAGGTAGTTGATAGAATTACTCCTTATCAACCTCCCCTCAACAAAAAGTTATTTAAAAGGGTCAAAACCATTTGAAACTATCTAGGAGTATTTTATTGTCATCTAGTAATATAGAAGAGAAGATTTTACATGGAACAACCACGGTAGGTATCAAGGCTAGCGACGGCGTTGTCCTCTGTGCAGATATGCGTGCAAGCGCTGGTTATTTTATCGCCAATAATAATACGATGAAAATTCAACAGCTTGCAAAGCATGCTGGAATGACAATGGCAGGCGGAGTTGCTGATGCACAAAATATAACCGATGTTTTGCGGTATCACGCAAATATACACAGAGTACAAAAAAATGAAAACATACCAATCAGATCCCTCGCAAGATTATGTTCGCTTCTCTTTCACCAAAATAGGGGGTATCCCTTCATTGCAGACATCCTCATTGGTGGGTATGACAAAGAGGGGCCAGCATTGGTAAACATCGACATGTTTGGCTCAGTAGAAGAAAAAAAATATGTTACAACTGGAAGCGGTTCACCAGTTGCATACGGCGTATTGGAGGACGAGTACAAAGATAACCTCAAAGTCGATGAGGCAAAGATTATAGCGTTGCGTGCTGTCAAGGCAGCAATTGTAAGAAACATTGGTACCGGTGATGGCATCAATGTTGCAGTTATTGATAAAGATGGATTTCGTCTCTTGACAAAAGAGCAGAAGAAAGCCATCATAGCGTTATAGTGATTTAATGCAGAGAAAACAACAGGAAAAGGAAATACAATCAACAGCCCAAAGCGTAATGGCAACCATACTGCAAAGTATTCCAAAAGAAGCTCAAGTAAGCAAAATTGATTATGAGGGGCCGCGAATTGCACTTTATACAAAGTCACCTCTGTACTTGATGGAACATAATGAGATTATTTCAGATCTGGTCAATGTTATCAAAAAAAGAATTGTTGTTAGAACTGAAGAATCAATCAGAAAAAATGAAGAGGATGCAAGGCAGATAATAGCTAAATCCTTGCCTAAAGATGCCGAGCTGCAGGGAACTTTTTTTGATAATGCAACCGGAGAGATGTCTGTTGAGGTAAAGCGCCCGTGGCTTTTACACAACAATCCTGAATTTAACATTGCACAACTAACTGAAAGTACAGGCTGGCGCTTGCGTGTTAGAAAAGCAACAACGATACCATCAAGTACCATTCAGGCAATAAACTACAACCTTAAAGTTTCCTCATCGGATAGAGCAAAACATCTCAAGCAGATAGGAGAAAACATATTCCGACAACGACTTGCTCAAAAATCTGAAGTCTCATTGCTGACGCTTGGAGGCTTTGGTCAGGTAGGAAGATCAAGTATGCTGCTTGTCACTCCGGAAAGTAAGATCTTAATTGATTGTGGCGTCAACCCAGGTGCACGCACACCTCTAGAATCTTTTCCCAGACTTGACTGGGCAAATCTTACACTTGACGAAATAGATGCTGTGGTGATTAGTCATGCTCATCTTGATCACACCGGCTTTTTACCAGTTTTATGCAAATATGGTTTTAAGGGACCAATCTATTGCACAGAACCAACCCTACCAATGATGAATCTGATTCAGCTTGATGCAGTCAAGGTTGCAGCAGCTCAGGGTAGAGCGCCACTCTACGCAGAAAGAGATGTAAAACAAATCATGAAACAAACGATTACTATTCCATACGGAACGGTGACTGACATTGCTCCTGACATCAAGCTTGTATTTTCAAATGCAGGCCATATTTTGGGATCAGCCACCTGTCACTTCCACATAGGCAATGGTGATCACAACTTTGTGTATACTGGTGATCTTAAATTTGGTAAAAGCATC